>NZ_JAHMSB010000006.1:0-143761 GCF_018986355.1 Staphylococcus sp. CWZ226
CCCTCAAGATGAGATTTCCCAACTTCGGTTATAAGATCCCTCAAAGATGATGAGGTTAATAGGTTCGGGGTGGAAGCATAGCGATATGTGGAGCTGACGAATACTAATCGATCGAAGACTTAATCAATTTCAAGTTTTGATTGGTCGAATTGAAATTTACTTACTATCTAGTTTTGAATGTATAATACATTCCATTGTCTGGCGACAATGGCAAAGAGGTCACACCTGTTCCCATGCCGAACACAGAAGTTAAGCTCTTTAGCGCCGATGGTAGTCGGACTTACGTTCCGCAAGAGTAGGACGTTGCCAGGCAAACACGAGATCCTGTAGAGGGTCTCTTTTTTTATGCCTATATAATGGTATGAATAAATAAATCGCCCGCTCTGTATTTAATGGTACACAGAGTGGGCGATTATGTTTATGAAGTAATAGATGAATGTTGTTTTTCGACATAAATAGATATTAATAAGAACATCAAACCGATTAGTGTAAGCAAAGGTGCAATTAAACTTAATGAGGCTACAGGTAAGTGTGTGATAACTAAACCACCTACAAACGCACCTAACGCATTGCCTAAGTTGAAGGCAGATTGATTCAATGTACTGGCTAACGTAGGCGCATCTTGTGAAATCAATGTGCTCTTATATTGAAGAGAGGGACTCATACTAAATCCGATAACTCCAAATAAAAAGACGCCAAGTACCATTACAAGTCCATTGAACTGCATGAAATACAGAATTCCAAAATAGAGGATGAAGACTGTGAAAATTAATTGTAACGCCTTATTCAAATTCCAATCCGCAAGTTTACCACCGATTAAGTTACCTAGCGTGACACCCACACCAAAGATAATCAACATAAAGGAAATGAGATTTTCTTTAATATGTGTGACATCTATTAATACTGATGAAATGTAAGTAAAATACGCAAAGACACTGCTGAAACCAAACAGGGTTACTGCGAGCGTTAACCATAAACGCTTTTCTTTTAAGATTTTCAATTCGTCTAATACAGATGAAGCTTGACGCTCTTTTTGATTAGGAACAAAAATCATAATACCAATCAACGCTAATATTCCGATAATAGCTATAATCACAAAAGTCATCGCCCATCCGAATTGTTGACCGATTAATGTTCCAAAAGGTACACCTAAAATATTACTTAAAGATAGTCCCATGAACATCAACGCCATGGCACTTGCGCGATATTGCGGTTGTACCATACTTGCGGCTAAAATAGATCCGATTCCAAAGAAAGAACCGTGCGCAAGTGAAGTGATAATTCTAGCTGTCATCATGAAGCCGTAACTTGTGCTGAATGATGAAGCTAAGTTACCAATAATGAAAATAGCCATTAAAAGCATTAATAAATATTTTCGATTAAGTTTGATGGTTATCATAACCAAAATAGGTCCGCCAATTGCGACACCTAAGGCATAGCCTGTAATTAATTGACCAGCTTGACTGACCGTCACATGGAAATCACGTGCGATATTGGGTAGTAAGCCCATGATGACAAATTCTGTCATTCCAATCGCAAATGCGCCGATCGCAAGCATCCATATCGCAATAGGATATTTCTTCAAAATGACACCTCCGAAAATTCGCAAATATGGACTCGATTATACGTGAACCTTTAAATAGCGTCAATGCACTATATGATGTTTTATAAAAAGGTGACATATTTAAAATTGATAAGACATCACATGTTGCGGACCAGCTGGACCTTCTAATATACGTTTAGTATCGATATAGCCAAGTTTTTGATAGACATGAATGGCTTTAGGATTTTTAAAATTAACTGAAAGTACGATTTCATCAGTATTTGGAAAATGAGTACGCACATAGTCAGGTAATTGTGCCAAAGCTGCTTGAGCTAGACCTTGGCCTTGCATACGTTCCGTAATAGAGAAAGATTTTACTAAGACAGCATTTAAATTTTGTGCTAAGGATGCACCTTCATCATTTTGATTCAGCCTCATAAAGCCAACTGGATGTTGTTGATGTAAAACAACGACAGGATATTCTCCAGGTGCTAAATCTTCAAGAGCCGCAAAGGGTAAGAGCGCAAAAGCACTTTCTGCTTCAGCAATTGTAAACTTCTCAAGGTCTTGATCATATTTAGAATCATATGGGACTAATTGAACGTCAGACATATTGTTTTTCTCCTTTAAGTCATTTTGTCAGTGTTTGAATCAATACACTAGTATGTGCTTCTAGTTCATTATCTGGAATCCCCCCGAACCCGATAATAAATTTCGGTGCTGTAACATCATAATTCTCTTTCTTCATATAATTGATTAATGGGATGAGTTTGACATGATTTTGTTTCGCACGTTGTAACACCTCATCTAAATGCATGCCGTTTTGAACTGTTAATGTAAAATGCATGCCGGTTGTGGCACCTTCAATCATGAGTTGATTTTGATAGGGCTTTAAAGCTTCTAAGATATAAGTCAGTTTATGGCGATAAACTTTACGCATTTTATTCAAATGGCGATCAAATGAACCGTTTTCCATAAATTGCGCTACTGTATACTGCATTGGGGCAGGGACTGTATTACCTTCTTTGTTAGGTAAATCGTGATAATTTTTCATCAGTGCTTTAGGCAGCACCATAAACGCAATACGGCAACTTGGGAATAATGATTTAGAAAAGGTACTGATATAAATAACCTTTCCTGTCTTATCTAAACTTTGAAGTGCAGGAATCGGTTTACTGAAATAGCGGAACTCTGAATCATAATCATCCTCGATAATGAAACGGTCTTTATGTTGTTGGGCCCAGTTGATAAGTTGTGTACGGGTCTTTAAGTTCATCACATAGCCAGTCGGGAATTGATGCGAGGGTGTCACATATACCACTTGGCGATTGGAATTGAAAACTTGTGACATCTCAATTCCTTTTTTAGTAACAGGTACTTGTTTATAAGCTAATTCTTTTTTATCCAACACTTGCTTAATAGGTGGATAGCTTGGATATTCAATGATGTAAGAACGATCAGTGAGTATATCTGTTACTTGGTTGATTAACTGTTCAGTGGATGAACCGATAATGATTTGTTCGGGATGACAATTCACACCGCGACTATTAAAGAGATAATGTGCGATGGCTTGTCTTAATCTGAATTCACCTTGTTGATCTCCAGGCTGTAAAATATCTGGCATAGATTCATCAAAGACATCACGCGCATACTTACGAAATTGTTGCCACGGAAAGTGTTCTGTATCAATACGTGCCAAATCAAAGCGATAACGTGTAGTTGTTTCTTTTTGAGTTTGTTGAATCACTGCAGTTGGAGATTCTTTTGTGACTACTGGCAGTGATTCAATATCTGATACATAATAGCCTGACCGCGGCTTTGAATAGATATAACCTTCATCTAGTAAGTATTGGTATGCATGTTCAATTGTTGTATTACTGAGTGAATGATGTTCAGCAAGTCGGCGTTTAGAAGGGAAACGGTCACCAGATTGATACTGGCCTTCAATGATTTGTTCCTTCAACTTTTGATAAAGCTGCATATATAAAGGTTGTTTCATTCAACTGGCCTCCTAATATTTATCGAAATTGGTCCTTTAACACTATCAGTTTATCCTTTACACTGGATTTAATCAATGAGAAAAGGGGTATTTAGAATGTCTAAAATTGTAGGCTCAGATCGAGTAAAACGTGGAATGGCTGAAATGCAAAAAGGCGGCGTAATCATGGACGTTGTCAATGCAGAACAAGCTAAAATTGCAGAAGAAGCAGGCGCAGTAGCAGTTATGGCGCTTGAACGTGTACCATCAGATATCAGAGCAGCTGGCGGTGTTGCGCGTGCATGTAATCCTAAAATTGTTCAAGAAGTAATGGATGCTGTTTCAATTCCAGTTATGGCTAAATGCCGTATCGGACATATTACAGAAGCACGTGTGTTAGAAGCAATGGGTGTAGACTACATCGATGAATCAGAAGTATTAACACCTGCTGATGAAGAGTATCATTTATTAAAAAGCGACTACACTGTACCATTCGTATGCGGTTGCCGTAACTTAGGCGAAGCAGCACGTCGTATCGGTGAAGGTGCAGCAATGTTACGTACGAAAGGTGAACCAGGTACTGGTAACATCGTTGAAGCAGTACGTCATATGCGTCAAGTGAATTCAGAAGTGGCTAAATTAACAGTTATGCCAGATGATGAAATCATGACATTCGCAAAAGAAATCGGTGCACCATACGAAGTCTTAAAATCAATTAAAGACAATGGTCGTTTACCAGTAGTTAACTTTGCGGCAGGCGGTGTTGCGACACCTCAAGACGCAGCGTTAATGATGCAATTAGGTGCTGACGGTGTATTCGTAGGTTCAGGTATCTTTAAATCAGAAGACCCTGAAAAATTCGCAAAAGCAATTGTTCAAGCAACAACACACTACACTGATTACGAATTAATCGGTAAATTAGCTCAAGAGCTTGGTGAAGCAATGAGAGGCTTAGATGTAAATCAACTTTCATTAGAAGAACGTATGCAAGAGCGTGGCTGGTAAGATGAAAATCGGAGTCCTCGCACTACAAGGCGCAGTACGTGAACATTTGCGCCACATTGAGCTCAGCGGCCACGAAGGTATCGCAATCAAACGTGTTGAACAATTAGAAGAAATCGACGGCTTAATTTTACCAGGAGGTGAATCAACGACATTACGTCGTTTGATGAATCTGTATGGATTTAAAGAAGCTTTAGTCAACTCAGATTTACCGATGTTCGGTACATGTGCCGGATTGATTGTCTTAGCACAAGACATCGTCGGTGAAGAAGGGTATTTGAAGAAATTAGATATCACTGTAGAACGTAATTCGTTTGGGCGACAAGTGGACAGCTTTGAGTCTGAATTAGATATTAAAGGTATCGCAGAGGATATTGAAGCGGTCTTCATCAGAGCGCCGCATATTGAAAAAGTAAACAGTGACAATGTAGAAGTATTAAGTACAGTCGGCGACAAAATTGTCGCAGTTAAAGAAGGTAATTATTTAGGTGTTTCTTTCCATCCGGAATTAACAGATGATTATCGAGTAACACAGTACTTCATCGAACATATTGTTGCTGAAAGTAAAAAAGCGAATGTATAATCATTCAAAAAACGAGCAGCCATAACGGTTGCTCGTTTTTTTAGTCTGGAAATTTTTCTAAGTATATTAATCCTTCATGGTCAGGTGTGCTGTTTTGGTTAATATAATCATAGCCGCGCTTTCGATAAAATTGTACTGCGGTTATTGAAGCAGGGATAATGAGACGTTTTGCGCGATGATAATAATAGTCATCTTCTAAAGTATCCATAATCAGTTTACCTATACCTAATTTTTGATAATCAGGAGAAACAAAAATAGAAAAGAAGCATGATTCTGTTTCACTGCCATAGTAAGGACCAATCGCACCTGTACCGATTAATTGATTGTTTAATTTAAAGACATAGAAGTTGATATGCTCTGCTTTATGTTGAATGCTTTCAGGCGTGGTTTCTGTTACGTAACTTTCAATAGCTTCTTTCGGTTCATCTTTGATGTTGGTCGTTCTGAGTGTATGACATATTAAATCCACAACCGCTTGTGTATCTGATGCTTGAAATTTACTGATTTGTATCTTATTTAAGTCCATAATTTCACCTGCTTTATTTATTTAGTAAATAGACATTCAAATTCTTCACAGACCATGATTTGATCTTCATCAAAAGTTTGATTAATGCTTGCGTATTCAGGTATGAAAAAGTCGCGATGGACGTTTCTCCAATATGTTAAGGTTCGAGAACCTTCTCCTTCTTTATATGCGTGTTTTTCTGATACTTCACAGAAAGGGACTTGATATACTTTAGTATTTTTAATAATACAAACAGGATGATCTTGCGCATCTAGAACGATACTCAAATCGTTGACTTTTGGTAGAGGCCCTTCTTCCTCAATGTAGAAAGCTAAACCGCTGGTTGTCGCAGTTTTGATACCTTGTGTGACTAACTCAGCTAAGTCTGTAGCATCGACACCGAATTGCCAGGCGGTATAAGAAGCGTCTTGATAAATAGGATACTCAGTTATGAATTTGTCCCAAAATTCATCGATATTCATTATGACACCTCCATAATTAAGTGTTACTTTACACGAAAGTGGTTTGGAATGCAATATGAAAAAACGACTCCCTGATTGCGGAAGTCGTTTAAAAATGATTTACATGAATAGACCTGCGATAGCTGCAGAGATGAATGATACAAGTGTTGCACCGAATAGTAATTTAAGTCCGAAACGTGCAACCAAGTCACCTTTTTCATCATTTAATGATTTGATGGCACCAGAAATGATACCGATAGAACTGAAGTTTGCGAATGATACTAAGAAGACAGAAGTAATACCGATTGCACGTTCTGATAAACCATGCATTTTACCTAAGTCTAACATCGCAACGAATTCGTTTGATAATAATTTTGTAGCCATTAATGAACCTGCTTTAACTGCGTCATCCCAAGGAATACCTGTTAGGAATGCGAATGGCGCAAAGACAAATCCGATTAATGTTTGGAAGTCCCATTTAATTGAACCGCCTGATACAGCTGTAAAGATACCGCTGACAAGGCCATTAAGTAAAGCAATAATTGCGATATAACCAATTAACATTGCCCCTACAATAACCGCAACTTTAAATCCGTCTAAAATGTATTCACCTAACATTTCGAAGAAAGATTGTTTTTGTCCTGTTTCTTCTACTAATAATTTGTCGTCTTTTTCATCAACTGTATATGGATTGATAATTGAAGCGATAATAAATCCACCGAATAAGTTTAATACAATTGCTGTTACGACATATTTAGGGTCTAACAGTGTGAAGTAAGCACCGATAATTGAAGCGGATACTGTCGACATTGCTGAAGCAGTTAATGTATATAAACGGTGCTTCGGAATGTATGGTAATTGTTTCTTCAATGAAATGAATACTTCTGATTGTCCTAAAATAGCAGCTGCAACTGCGTTATATGATTCTAAACGACCCATGCCGTTGATTTTAGAGATCAAGAAACCTAAACCATTAATAATCATTGGTAAAATCTTAGTGTATTGTAAGATACCGATAATTGCTGAAATGAAGACAATCGGTAATAATACGTTGAAGAAGAATGGCGGTTGATCTGGATTGACGTATTTAAAGCCTCCAAATACAAAGTTAACTCCTTCTGCAGCTTTTGATAACAGATAGGCGAAGCCTTTCGCAATACCGCCGATGACTGTGATTCCTGCATTTGTTTTTAAGAGAACAAACGCGAAGATAAATTGAATCACAAGCAAGATACCAACGTAATGCCACTTAACGTTTTTCTTGTCAGAACTAACAACAAGTGCGAGGGCTAAGAAGAAGACAATCCCTATTAAAGCAATAAGTATATGCATGTTATTTCTCATCCTTTTATTTTTTATTTCATCCAATATCATACAGGAAAAAAGCGCTTTCGAACATCCTATTTTTGACGATGTTGCAAATTTTTTAAATCATATTGGTTGAAAAAGGTCAAAGTTGGTCATATAATATAGTCAAAGAAGGTCAAAAAAGGGGTGATATCCATGCATAATATGTCCGACATCATAGAACAGTACATTAAGCATTTATTTGAAGAATCAAATAAAGATGTTGTTGAGATACAACGAGCGAATATTGCTCAACGTTTTGACTGTGTGCCTTCTCAACTTAATTATGTAATTAAGACAAGATTCACCAATGAACACGGTTATGAAATCGAAAGTAAACGCGGTGGTGGAGGTTATATCCGAATCACTAAGGTTGAAACCAAGGATACGAAAGGTTATATTGATCACCTCTTACAAATCATCGGCGATTCAATCTCTCAACAACAAGCACATTATGTGATCGAAGGATTGCTTGATAATCAATATATAACATTACGCGAAGCGAAAATGATGCTTGCAGTGGTAGATAGAGATACGTTAAGAATGGATGTTGCTGCAAGGGACATTGTCCGCGCAAACATATTGAAACAGCTATTGCCGGTCATTAATTACTATTAATAGTTAGGAGGCTGCACATGGCTGACACATTTGCATATGGAACAAAAACAAACGCACTTAAGTCACAAGAACACAATAGAATTAAAGCACAAAGTAATGAAGAGGAACCTACATGGCAGAACAATCAAGATGACATGGAAGGCTCTTTTGTTATAAAACAAATACTTCAACATTTGGCGTCTAAGCATGGTATTCAATTAGAAGACTTAAGCGTCAGAGAAGAGAAGAAGTGTCCTACTTGCCATATGACAATGAAAGATATTGCGTATAAAGGGAAGTTTGGGTGTGCACAATGTTACACTACCTTTAAAGAGGATATTGTAGATATTGTCAGACGTGTGCAAGGCGGACAATTTGAACATGTCGGTAAAACGCCTGTCTCCTCTCAGCACAAACTCGCATTAAAGAAAAAAATAGAAGCTAAAAATAAATATTTACAAGAATTAATAGAACAACAAGCGTTTGAAGAAGCGGCTGTCGTTCGTGATGAAATTAAAGCACTACAAGAAGAAAGCGAGGGATAACACATGAGCGAACATTCAATGTACATGAGTAGTTGGATGCAGCAGAATGAAACAACGCCGGTCGTGATGTCTTCACGTATACGACTTGCGAGAAACTTGAACAATCATGTTCATCCCTTAATGTTTACTTCAGATGTAGAAGGACAAAAAGTCATTAATGAAGTCCAAGATGCACTGCCTGATTTAAAAGTATTAAATATGCAGACCATCACACATACAGATAAATTAAAATTAGTAGCGAAGCATCTGATCAGTAAAGAACTGATTGAACAGCCGGCTTCAGCGGTATTGTTGAATGATGATGAATCATTAAGCATAATGGTAAATGAAGAGGATCATATTAGAATTCAAACCATGAGTTCAGATATGGATTTAGAAGCACTTTATCAAGAAGCTTCAGAAATAGATGACCAATTAGATAGAGCACTTGATATCAGTTTTGATGAAGATTTAGGTTATTTAACAACGTGTCCAACGAATATTGGTACAGGAATGCGTGCAAGCGTGATGCTACACCTTCCAGGACTTTCTATCATGAAGCGTATGAATCGCATTGCTCAAACTATTAACCGTTTCGGCTTTACGATTCGCGGTATTTTCGGAGAAGGTTCTCAAGTTTATGGTCACATCTATCAAGTTTCAAACCAATTAACCTTGGGAAGAACTGAGGAACAAATTATTGAAACGTTAACTGAAATCGTCCAACAAATTATTGCGGAGGAAATGCAGATTCGCAAACAACTGGATTATCATAACTTAGTTGAGATGCAAGACCGCATTTATCGCTCACTTGGTTTATTGCGCTACAGTCGCATAATGTCTATGGAAGAAGCATCGACGAGACTCAGTGAGGTCAAGTTAGGTATTGATTTAGGTTATATTGATTTACCAGAATTCAACTTCAATCAAATGATGGTAGCGATTCAATCCCCATTCTTGATTGACGAAGCACAACAAATTTCAATTAAAGAACAAAGAGCAAATATTATTAGAGAACATATAAAATAGGAGGTTTTGCTATGTTATTCGGTAGATTAACAGAACGTGCACAACGTGTCTTAGCACATGCACAAGAAGAAGCGATTCGTTTGAATCACTCAAATATCGGAACTGAACACTTATTGCTTGGTTTAATGAAAGAACCAGAAGGTATTGCCGCAAAAGTATTAGAAAGTTTCGGTATCACAGAAGACCTTGTTGTTACAGAAGTAGAAAAATTAATTGGTCAAGGTCAAGAACACATCGGCACATTGCACTATACACCGAGAGCGAAAAAAGTGATTGAACTTTCAATGGATGAAGCACGTAAATTACACCATAATTTCGTAGGTACAGAACACATTTTACTTGGTTTAATCCGTGAAAACGAAGGTGTAGCTGCACGTGTATTCGCAAACTTGGATTTAAATATCACTAAAGCGCGTGCTCAAGTTGTCAAAGCACTTGGTAGCCCAGAAATGAGCAATAAAAATGCACAAACTGCAAAATCTAACAACACACCGACACTTGATGGTTTAGCACGTGACTTAACAGTGATTGCTAAAGACGGCACATTAGATCCTGTTGTCGGCCGTGATAAAGAAATCACACGTGTCATCGAAGTATTAAGCCGTCGTACTAAAAACAACCCAGTGTTAATCGGTGAGCCTGGTGTAGGTAAAACAGCAATTGCTGAAGGCTTAGCACAAGCTATTGTAAATAATGAAGTGCCTGAGACATTAAAAGGTAAACGTGTGATGTCTCTAGACATGGGTACAGTTGTTGCCGGTACAAAATACCGTGGTGAATTCGAAGAAAGACTGAAAAAAGTTATGGAAGAAATTCATCAAGCAGGTAACGTTATCTTATTCATCGACGAATTGCACACATTAATCGGTGCAGGCGGTGCTGAAGGTGCCATTGACGCATCTAACATCTTAAAACCAGCACTTGCACGTGGTGAATTACAAGCTATCGGTGCAACAACGTTAGATGAATACCGTAAACACATTGAAAAAGATGCAGCTTTAGAACGTCGTTTCCAACCTGTACAAGTGGATGAACCGACAGTTGAAGATACAATCTTAATCCTAAAAGGATTACGTGATCGTTATGAAGCGCATCACCGTATCAATATTTCTGATGAAGCGGTTGAAGCAGCAGCACGTTTAAGTGACCGTTATGTTTCAGATCGTTTCTTACCAGACAAAGCAATCGACTTAATCGATGAAGCAAGTTCAAAAGTAAGATTGAAAAGTCATACGACTCCTTCAAACTTAAAAGAAATTGAACAAGAAATCGAAAAAGTGAAAAACGAAAAAGATGCAGCTGTACATTCACAAGAGTTCGAAAATGCTGCAAACCTTCGTGATAAACAAACAAAATTAGAAAAACAATATGAAGAAGCGAAAAATGAATGGAAAAACAAACAAGGCGGCGCAAACACATCATTAACAGAAAATGATATTGCTGAAGTGATTGCAGGCTGGACTGGTATTCCATTAACACGCTTAAATGAAACAGAATCAGAACGTCTGTTGAACTTAGAAGACACATTGCATAAACGTGTCATCGGTCAAAAAGATGCTGTGACATCTATCAGTAAAGCAGTACGCCGTGCACGTGCAGGCTTGAAAGACCCTAAACGTCCAATCGGAAGCTTTATCTTCTTAGGACCAACAGGTGTAGGTAAAACAGAATTAGCACGCGCATTAGCTGAATCAATGTTCGGCGATGAAGATGCGATGATTCGTGTAGACATGAGTGAGTTCATGGAAAAACACGCAGTGAGCCGTTTAGTCGGAGCGCCTCCAGGCTATGTAGGTCATGATGACGGTGGTCAATTGACTGAAAAAGTAAGACGTAAACCTTACTCAGTTATTCTATTCGACGAAGTAGAAAAAGCACATCCTGATGTCTTCAACATTATGTTGCAAGTCTTAGATGATGGTTTCTTAACTGATACAAAAGGTCGTCGTGTAGACTTCCGTAACACAGTCATTATCATGACTTCAAACGTCGGTGCACAAGAATTACAAGATCAACGCTTTGCTGGTTTCGGCGGCGGCAGCGACGAAGGTGCAGATTACGAAACAATTCGCAGTACAATGATGAAAGAATTGAAAAATGCATTCCGTCCTGAATTCTTAAACCGTGTTGATGATATTATTGTCTTCCACAAATTGGATAAAGCTGAATTGAAAGAAATCGTAACAAAAATGGTCAGCAACCTTACTGATCGTCTATCTGAACAAGATATTAATATCGAAGTGACAGAAGCTGCGAAAGAAAAAATCGCAGAAGAAGGTTACGATCCTCAATATGGTGCACGTCCACTTATCAGAGCAATTCAAAAAACAGTTGAGGATAACTTAAGTGAGTTAATCCTAGACGGTAACCGATTAGAAGGTAAAGACGTAGTTGTGGATCACAATGGCGACAAATTTGAATACAAAATCAATGATCGCCAAACAAAAGAAACTGAAGAAACAAAAACAAAAGCGTAATAAACGTAATGGTTAAACCAGATAAATAGATCAAGACTCCTTTTTAAGCAGTATTTATAACATGGCTGCTTAAAAGGAGTCTTTTTATATATTGTGATTTTGATAGTTTAAAGAGAATATAATATGTAGTTTTAAAGAAATTTGGTATGATGTGGTTAAAGATGAGAGTTAGATGATTGTATGAAATGTGTTTTCAGGTTTAGAATAAGAAAGAATCAATGATAGCTTTTAAACCCTAGAGGGTGTAAAATAGATTTGTTTTTCACGAAAAAATAGGTGGTGTAAATTTGGCAAAAAAGAAAGTGACATTTGAATGTATGGCATGTGGTTATCAATCACCGAAATGGATGGGGAAATGTCCGAATTGTGGTGCTTGGAACCAAATGGAAGAAGTTATGACGCAAAAAGAAGCCCCAAGTGGCAGAGGGATGCGTACAAGAGAACAAACAGCTAAAGTAACAAAGTTAAATGATGTCCAACATGAATCTACACCGCGTATCCATACAAGCTCGAGAGAATTTGATCGTGTCTTAGGTGGCGGTATTGTCCAAGGTTCGCTTGTGTTAATCGGTGGGGACCCTGGTATTGGTAAATCGACATTATTACTTCAAATTTGTTCTGCGTTATCTCAAAATAAAAAAGTACTTTATATTACAGGTGAGGAATCACTGAATCAAACGAAATTGCGAGCAGATCGTTTAGAAGAAGATTCAAGTCAATTAAACGTGTTTGCGGAAACAGATTTAGAAGTTATTAAAGAAGCTGTTAAACAAACACAACCAGACTTAGTGGTGGTAGACTCGATTCAAACAGTGTATCATCCGGAAATCAGTTCAGCGCCTGGTTCTGTCTCACAAGTACGAGAAAGTACGCAAATTCTGATGGGGATTGCGAAACAAATGAATATCGCAACCTTTATCGTCGGTCATGTGACGAAAGAAGGACAAATTGCAGGTCCACGTTTATTAGAACATATGGTAGATACGGTACTATATTTCGAAGGGGACGAACATCATGCATATAGAATTCTGCGTGCAGTGAAGAACCGTTTCGGTTCAACGAATGAAATGGGAATCTTCGAAATGAAACATAGCGGTTTGAAAGGAGTTAAGAACCCTTCAGAGATGTTCTTAGAAGAACGTTCAACGAATGTAGCTGGCTCTACAATTGTTCCGACAATGGAAGGTACACGTCCTTTATTAATTGAAGTGCAAGCATTAGTGACACCGACAACATTTAATAACCCAAGACGTATGGCGACTGGTATCGATCATAACCGTTTAAATTTATTAATGGCAGTGTTAGAGAAGAAAGAAAGTTACTTGCTGCAACAACAAGATGCTTATGTCAAAGTTGCAGGCGGCGTGCGTTTAACAGAACCAGCTGTTGATTTAGCAATTATCGCAGCGGTTGCTTCTAGTTTTAAAGACCAACCTATCAACGGCATGGATTGTTTCGTCGGTGAAGTAGGTCTGACAGGAGAAGTACGACGTGTCTCACGTATTGAACAACGTGTTCAAGAAGCAGCGAAATTAGGTTTCAAACGTGTGATTATTCCTAAAACCAATATAGGAGGTTGGGACTTCCCAGATAATATTCAAGTTATCGGTGTAACCAGTGTGCATGAAGCACTGAACTTTGCATTGATGAAAAGCTGATACCACAGAGAGAAAGGAGGCTATCAGATGAATATTGTAAAGACAATTGTCATCATCAGTTATATGATTTTAGGTATCAGTTTGGGGATATTAATCATACCTGATATTGCGCGCGATACAGGTTTTGCAGATACTTATGTATGGCTGACTAATAAATATATTGCTGGCATCATTGGTATGATTATATTCTTTGTTTTATTTGGTTTGTTGATTCCTAAAATCACCAGAGCTTTGCGTAAATTAGAAGGTTTTATTATGCGACACAGCGCAATTGAAATCCTCTTTGCAGCCATAGGTTTGATTATGGGACTTTTTATTTCTGTAATGATCGCATTTATTTTAAATATTATCGGATCATCTTTATTCCTTCATGTTCTTCCTATTATCATTACAGTATTCTTAAGTTATTTAGGTTTTCAATTTGGTTTGAAGAAACGTGATGAGATGTTGGCTTTCTTACCAGAGAAAATGGCACGTTCTGCCTCAACGAATGCTTTACGTGCGAACCCTAAAATTTTAGATACGAGCGCAGTCATTGACGGTCGGATTTTAGAGATAATCAAATGCGGCTTTCTAGATGGAGAGATTTTGATTCCACAAGGTGTAATCAATGAACTGCAAGTGGTCGCAGACTCGACAGATAGTGTGAAAAGAGAAAAAGGACAACGTGGCTTGGATATTTTAAACCAAATTCATGATGCAGATCATCCTTCTCGCATTGTCCATCCGCAGAAGTCTTATAATCATATCGATGCGCTATTGATTAAACTTGCGCATAAATATAAAGCTGATTTAATTACGACCGATTTCAACTTGAATAAGATTTCACGTGTACAAGGTATTAAAGTGTTGAATGTGAATGATTTGTCTGAAGCGGTAAAACCAGCTGTGCGCCAAGGCGACCATATGAATTTATTAATTACTAAGATGGGTAAAGAACCTGGACAAGGTGTCGGCTATTTAGAAGATGGCACTATGGTAGTCATTGATGATGCGAAATCCTTAGTTGGCCAACATGTCAAAATTGAAATTACCAGTATTTTACAAACATCATCTGGACGAATTGTCTTTGCGAAATTAATTCAACAGTGAGCATCCCTTGTTTCACATGGAACAGAAGGGTAAACAGAGTTGATTCGTGTAAGCAAATGGGCTTACCAAATAAGGCTTGTAATGCTACAATAAGTAAGAATGGGTACAGAACTGCCTGGCTATTTATGTCAGTCAAACAGATAGGTCTTATCACTGCTTTTGACCTTGGTTTATCATGAATAATCAAGCACATTCTGAAGTATCACTGTCTCTGAATTATTAGAGATAGTTGAGTTCTCGAACTTTCTTTAATCAATAATCTAAAAATACAGGAGTGAACGAAATAATGAGTGAACGCGTAAGAGTCAGATATGCACCAAGTCCGACTGGTTATTTGCATATCGGAAACGCTAGAACAGCACTATTCAACTATTTATTTGCTAAACACTATGATGGGGACTTTGTCGTACGTATTGAGGATACGGATAAGAAACGTAACTTAGAAGACGGCGAATCTTCTCAATTCAGCAACCTGAAATGGTTAGGTCTTGATTGGGATGAATCTGTAGATAAAGACGGAGGTTATGGTCCGTATCGTCAATCTGAACGTGGTAAATTCTATGATCCTTTAGTAGAACAATTATTAGCAGAAGATAAAGCGTATAAATGTTACATGACTGAAGAAGAATTAGAAGCAGAACGTGAAGGTCAAATCGCACGTGGTGAAACACCTCGTTATGGTGGTAAACACGCACATTTAACAAAAGAAGAACAAGAAGCGTTTGAAGCAGAAGGACGCAAACCTTCAATTCGTTTCCGTGTGCCTAAAGGCAAAGTATATAAATTTGATGACATGGTTAAAGGTGAAGTGTCATTCGAATCTGATAACATCGGCGACTGGGTTATTGTGAAAAAAGACGGTGTACCGACTTATAACTTTGCGGTAGCTGCAGATGACCATTATATGGAAATCTCAGATGTTATCCGTGGTGATGACCATGTATCAAATACACCAAAACAATTAATGATTTATGAAGCATTCGGTTGGGAACCTCCACGTTTCGGACATATTTCATTGATTGTCAACGAACAACGTAAAAAATTAAGTAAACGTGATGGCCAAATCTTACAATTCATCGAGCAATACCGTGACTTAGGTTACTTGCCAGAAGCATTGTTCAACTTCATCACATTACTTGGTTGGTCACCAGAAGGTGAAGAAGAAATCTTCTCTAAAGAAGAATTCATTAAATTATTCGATGAAAATCGTTTACAAAAATCACCAGCATTCTTCGATAAGAAAAAACTAGCTTGGGTAAACAACCAATATATGAAACAAAAAGACTCAGAAACTGTCTTTGAATTAGCGTTACCTCACTTAATCAATGCAGGGTTGATTCCAGAATCACCTTCAGAAGAAGATTTAGATTGGGGTCGCAAGTTAATTGGTTTATACCAAAAAGAAATGAGTTATGCCGGTGAAATCGTACCGCTTTCTGAAATTTTCTTCAGAGATGAAGTTGCATTAAATGAAGAAGAACAAGAAGTCATCAATGGGGAACAAGTACCAGAATTAATGGAACACTTATATGGCAAACTAGAAGAATTAGAGCCATTTGAAGCGGCTGAAATTAAGAAAACAATTAAAGCTGTACAAAAAGAAACAGGTATCAAAGGTAAACAATTATTTATGCCGATTCGTGTTGCGGTAACAGGCGAAATGCATGGACCGGAATTACCGAATACAATGGAAGTATTAGGTAAAGAAAAGGTATTAAAACGTTTGAAAAAATATCTATAATTTTAGTGGGTAACCTTGCTTGAATTTTCAGCATAAACCACCTATTATTAAAAGTAATTACTACTAAGGATTAGTAGATAATGGTTCAAGTCCAGAGAGTGTGCGGTTGCTGCGAGCACATCTTGAACATTATTGAATGCACCTTGGTTCAGACAATGATAAATACGGGATTTGAGAGAGTATATAAAAATAGTTTTTTTGTATGCTGAAGAAGAGTGGAACCGTGCGAAGCACCTCTGACATTAAGTTGTTAGAGGTGCTTTCGTTATAAATAGGAGGGGAATAACTTGTTTAAAAGAATGAGAGACGATATAAAAATGGTATTCGAACAAGATCCTGCAGCTAAGACATCATTTGAGGTAGTAACAACGTATGCGGGATTGCATGCAGTATGGAATCACTTGCTTGCACATAAACTTTATAATAAAAAGCACTACGTGGCTGCACGTATTATTTCGCAAATATCACGCTTTTTCACTGGTATTGAAATTCATCCAGGTGCTAAAATCGGCAAACGTTTATTTATCGATCACGGCATGGGTGTGGTCATTGGTGAAACTTGTACGATTGGCGATAACGTTACAATTTATCAAGGTGTCACACTTGGCGGTACTGGCAAAGAAAAAGGTAAACGTCACCCTGACATTGGCGATAATGTCTTAATTGCGGCAGGTTCAAAGATTTTAGGAAATATCAAAGTAGACTCTAATGTCAATATTGGTGCGAACTCAGTTGTATTAACCAATGTACCAAGCTATTCCACAGTTGTCGGTATTCCTGGCCATATCGTGAAACAACATGGTAAACGTATCGGTAAAAACTTTGATCATCTCAACTTACCAGACCCGATTTACGAACAAATGAAACAATTAGAAAAGCAACTAGAGCAAGTGAAGAATGGAGAGATTCAAGATGATTACATTATATAATACATTGACGAGACAGAAAGAACCGTTTAAGCCGATAGAAGAAGGCAAGGTTAAGATGTATGTCTGCGGTCCAACAGTTTATAACTATATTCATATCGGTAATGCACGTCCAGCTATCAACTATGATGTTGTACGTCGTTATTTTGAATATAAAGGTTATGACGTTAATTATGTATCTAACTTTACGGACGTGGATGATAAATTAATCAAACGTTCAAAAGAGTTGAATGAAAGTGTGCAAGAAATCGCTGACCGTTACATTCAAGCTTTTTATGAAGATACAGGTGCGTTGAATGTCAAAAAAGCAACATCTAATCCACGTGTTATGAACCATATGGATGATATCATCACATTTATCCAAAACCTGGTAGAACAAGGTTATGCTTATGAAAGTGAAGGCGATGTTTATTTCAGAACACGTAAGTTTGAAGGATATGGT
Organism: Staphylococcus sp. CWZ226; assembly: GCF_018986355.1. Lineage (NCBI taxonomy): Bacteria > Bacillati > Bacillota > Bacilli > Caryophanales > Staphylococcaceae > Staphylococcus > Staphylococcus sp. CWZ226. The sequence continues at coordinate 17,906 of NZ_JAHMSB010000006.1, forward strand.
AAATTAAGTCATCAATCTATTGATGATTTAAAAGTCGGTGCACGTATTGAATCAGGCGAACAAAAAGAAGATGCATTAGACTTCACGTTATGGAAAAAAGCGAAACCTGGAGAAATCAGCTGGGACAGCCCATTCGGCAAAGGACGTCCAGGCTGGCATATCGAGTGCTCAGTGATGGCATATCATGAATTAGGTGAAACGATTGATATCCACGCAGGCGGCAGTGACTTACAATTCCCACACCATGAAAACGAAATTGCACAATCAGAAGCGCATAACCATGCGACATTTGCGAATTACTGGATGCATAATGGTTTCATTAATATCAATAATGAAAAAATGAGTAAGTCATTAGGTAACTTCGTACTTGTACATGACATTATTAAAGAAGTAGACCCTGATGTATTACGTTTCTTTATGATCAGCGTACACTACCGCAGTCCAATCAACTACAACATGGAATTAGTCGAATCTGCGAAAGCTGGTTTAGAACGTATCCGTAATAGTTATCAAGCGATTGAAGAAAGAGAAGCGATTGCTTCAGATATCGAAGATCAATCAGATTATATTGAACAAATTGATGCATTGTTAAAACAATTTGAAACGGTTATGGATGATGACTTCAATACTGCTAATGCGATTACAACTTGGTATGATTTAGCGAAACTTGCGAATAAATATGTGATGGAAAACACAACATCTAAAAAAGTGATTGAACGCTTTAAAGAAGTATTCCAAATCTTCAGCGACGTTTTAGGAGTTCCATTAAAAGGCAAACAACATGATGAATTGTTAGATGAAGACATTGAAGCCTTGATTGAAGAGCGTAATCAAGCGCGTAAAAATAAAGATTATGCACGTGCGGATGAAATCCGTGATGAATTAAAAGCACAAAATATTATCCTTGAAGATACACCGCAAGGCGTGAGATTCAAACGTGGATAATCAAGAAAATATCAAACTGCTGAACCCATTATCTTTAGCATATATGGGGGATGCAGTTTTAGATCAATATGTCAGAACGCATATCATTTTGAAATTGCGTGCAAAACCGAATCGTCTGCATCAACAAGCAAAACGTTTTGTGTCTGCGAAAAGCCAGGCTATTACGTTGGAAAGTTTGGTGCAGTCGGATTGGTTTACAGAAGAAGAATTAGAAATTGTGCGCAGAGGGCGTAATGCGAAAAGCCATACAAAAGCGAAAAATACTGACATTCAGACGTATCGTAAAAGCTCTGGTTTAGAAGCGGTGATTGGTTTCTTATATTTAGATCATCAATCAGACCGATTGGAATCATTGCTTGAGCGTATTGTGACTGAAGTCGAAGAAAGGGAGTGAGGATGTGGAAGATTCAGTAATTGTAGGGAGACATGCCGTGAAAGAAGCAATTACTTCTGGGCATCCCATCAACAAGATTTTGATTCAAGATGGCGTGAAAAAGCAACAACTTGATGAAATCTTAAAAAATGCAAAAAAGCAAAAATTGATTGTGCAGACCGTCCCAAAAACGAAATTAGACGGATTAGCTGAAGCACCGCACCAAGGTGTCGCAGCATTGGTTGCGCCATATGAATATGTAGAGCTAGATGATTTGCTTGCGAAACTTAAAGCACAAAATCATTTACCAACATTAATGTTACTGGATGGTCTAGAAGACCCGCACAACCTAGGTTCCATTTTGAGAACTGCGGATGCAGCAGGTGTAGATGGTGTCATTATACCGAAACGTCGTTCTGTTGCTTTAACACAAACAGTTGCTAAAGCGTCTGCAGGTGCGATTCAACACATTCCGGTAACACGTGTAACAAACTTATCTCAAACGATGGATAAGTTAAAAGAAGAAGGTTATTGGATTGCAGGGACTGCAGCCGATAACGCAACAGATTACCGTCAAATGAGTGCAGATATGCCACTTGCCATTGTTATCGGTAACGAAGGACATGGTATGAGCCGACTTGTTAAAGAGAAGTGTGATTTTTATATTAAAATCCCTATGGTCGGTCATATTAACAGTTTGAATGCATCTGTTGCTGCAAGCTTAATGATGTATGAAATTTATCGAAAACGTCACCCGGTTGGAGAATAAGCTATGAAGCACAAGGATCGGTATTTAATCATCGACGGTTACAATATGATTGGTCATAGTCGTGCTTTATCAGGATTGGCTAAAGAGAATTTAGAAGAAGCCAGAGAAAAGTTGTTGCTGGCTATCGGCAACTATAAAGCAACTGTGGCAGACGATGTGATATGTGTGTTTGACGCTTATGAACAAGAAGGTAATGAAAGTGAATTTTATTACCACGGGGTACGAACGATTTTCACAAAAGAACATGAAACAGCTGACAGCTTTATAGAACGATTTGTATATGGGTTATATGACAAACATACAACCCATATTGCTGTTGTTACGAGTGATATGAGTGAACAGCACGCTATCTTCGGTACGGGTGCTTATCGTATTTCGTCTCGAGAAATGTGGCAGAACATTAAGTTGAATGAAGCGAGTGTTGAGTCATCAATGAAAACGTTCAATAATAATAAACCTCGAACACGTATCCAACTCACAGATGAAGTATTATCAGAATTTGAAAAAATCAGAAGAGGCGACCAAGAAAAATAAGATTTCTGTACATTGCTTATTTCATCAGCATTCCGCTATGATAAGTTCACTTTTATGAAAGGATCGAACTTACCGTAATGCAGAAAACTTCCATACCTCAAGATATTGTCTCTCTTATACACCTTGCACAAATGCATGACGATTACGCGATGCATCAATTACTAGAAGTGTTGCAGCCGTTTATACGCAGTCGGCTGATTCATCCTTCGATTGCACCGCATGATTGTGATGACTTGATACAAGACATCTCCTTAAGAATCAGCAGAAATATTTATCATTTTAAAACGATAGAAACGATTCCGTTTGAACATTATTTCAATCGCTTAGTCAGCACTTCTAAATACGATTATTACAGAAGACAGAAGCGGCTGAGATTACAACAAGATTGTCTTGTTCAAGAAGCGGAGTGTAGTTATCGTACGCAATTGCCATCTGTCGAAGCACAACTCATTTTAAAAGAACGTTCGGAAATTCTGCTTAATTGTTGTAAGAAATTAAGCAAATTAGAGCGAGAAGTAGTACAATATATATTGGATGATTATTCCCCAAGTGAAACAGCACAAGCGATGGATTTAAGTGAAAAGACGGTTTATAATGCTCTTCATCGTAGTAAAGTGAAGTTACGTAAAATGCAGGAATTATTGGATGCATAATTGCGTTTCGTTACACTTATAGATACAACTTACAATTCACTAGACGTTTGACAATTTGAGGGTTTCTTATGTATAGTTAGTGAGTATTTAATATAGGTAAGGTGAAGGTATTATGAAGAAAGTCCCGCTTAACTGTGAAATTTGCGGCAATAGAAACTATACCGTACCAAAGAACAGCAACCTTGCAGAAAGACTCGTGTTAAAGAAGTATTGCAAAAAGTGCAATGCGCATACAGTACACAAGGAATCGAAGTAATTGCTAAAGGCCAAGATGAAATTATTGATTAATTGGAGGTACGACAATGGCTGAAGATAAAAACAAAAAATCAAAAGCACCAAAAGAGAGTTTCTTCAAAGGCGTTATATCTGAGATGGAGAAAACGAGCTGGCCGACTGGTCAAGAACTCGTGAAATACACAACAATTGTAATTGTTACAGTGTTATTTTTCTTAATCTTCTTCTATGCCTTAGATTTGGGAATCGGTAGATTAATAGAATTAATTAGTTAATGAGGAGTGACAGCATGTCTGAAGAAGTTGGAGCAAAGCGTTGGTATGCCGTGCATACTTACTCTGGCTATGAAAATAAAGTTAAGAAAAATTTAGAAAAACGTGTTGAATCAATGAATATGACAGAACAGATTTTCAGAGTTGTCATACCTGAAGAAGAGGAAACACAAGTTAAAGACGGTAAAGCGAAGAAAATCACGAAAAAAACTTTCCCTGGCTATGTCTTGGTAGAGTTAGTCATGACAGATGAGTCATGGTATGTAGTACGTAATACACCAGGTGTAACAGGATTTGTCGGTTCAGCAGGTGCTGGATCAAAACCTAACCCGCTGTTGCCGGATGAAGTCCGCTTTATTTTAAAACAAATGGGAATGAAAGAAAAAACAATTGATGTTGAAGTCGAAGTTGGAGAACAAGTTCGTATCAAGTCTGGCCCATTTGCCAACCAAGTCGGTGAAGTACAAGAAATCGAAGCAGATAAATTCAAGCTTACAGTATTAGTAGATATGTTTGGCAGAGAAACTCCGGTTGAAGTTGAGTTTGATCAAATCGAAAAATTGTAATTCGAATAGGTGTTGATTTTACAATTTTTCAATGATATAATACTATGGTCGTCCTTTGGAAGAAGGAGGCCATTTCGTCACGAAATGTTTTAAGAGTGGGAGGGCAAAATTGAGCCCTGTGACCACATCACGATATCAAGGAGGTGCACATCGTGGCTAAAAAAGTAGAAAAAGTAGTTAAATTGCAAATTCCTGCAGGTAAAGCGAACCCAGCACCACCAGTTGGTCCAGCATTAGGTCAAGCAGGTGTGAACATTATGGGATTCTGTAAAGAATTCAACGCGAGAACACAAGAACAAGCAGGTTTAATCATTCCGGTAGAAATCAGTGTGTATGAGGATCGCTCATTTACATTCATCACTAAAACTCCACCGGCTCCAGTACTACTTAAAAAAGCAGCTGGCGTTGACAAAGGTTCTGGTGAACCTAACAAAAACAAAGTTGCTACAGTAACTAAAGATCAAGTACGTGAAATCGCTGAAACTAAAATGCCTGACTTAAACGCAGCAGACATCGAAGCAGCAATGCGTATTGTTGAAGGTACTGCTCGTAGTATGGGTATCACTGTAGAATAATAGCGTAAAGATGAGTTTGCTCATCTAACGAAACGAATAACAATCAGAAACGTGAAACAAACATGGCAGATGACAGTAAAGTTAATCCAATGAATAAAAATTGCGAACAGCTCACAAGGTCATCTGCTCTTAACTTGCATAAGCAAGTAATGTGGGAGGACATTCCGCTAAAACCACTAAAGGAGGAAATATAAATGGCTAAAAAAGGTAAAAAGTATCTAGATGCTGCTAAAAAAGTTGACCGTAATACTTATTACGCTGTTGAAGAAGCAATCAGCTTAGCTAAAGAAACTAGCGTTGCAAACTTCGACGCTTCTGTAGAAGTAGCATTCCGTTTAGGTATCGATACTCGTAAAAATGACCAGCAAATCCGTGGTGCAGTAGTATTACCACACGGTACTGGTAAAACACAACGTGTATTAGTATTCGCGAAAGGTGACAAAGCTGCTGAAGCAGAAGCAGCTGGCGCTGATTACGTAGGCGAATCAGAATACGCTAACAAAATCCAACAAGGCTGGTTCGACTTCGATGTAGTTGTAGCTACACCGGACATGATGGGCGAAGTTGGTAAATTAGGTCGTGTATTAGGACCTAAAGGTTTAATGCCTAACCCTAAAACTGGCACAGTAACTATGGATGTTAAAAAAGCGGTTGAAGAAATCAAAGCAGGTAAAGTAGAATACCGTGCTGAGAAAGCTGGTATCGTCCACGCTTCAATCGGTAAAGTATCATTCAGTACTGAGGATTTAGTTGATAACTTCAACACTATCCAAGATGTATTAGCAAAAGCTAAACCAGCTTCAGCTAAAGGTACTTACTTCAAGTCTGTTGCAGTTTCAACTACAATGGGTCCTGGTGTTAAAGTAGATACTTCAAACTTCAAACTATAATATAAATGAAATTTAAGAACTAGAGAAAATGTAAAAGTTGCAAAGTGCCAATCGTATCGATTCATATCTGAGACAGCTGAAAATATTTTCTCTAGTTTTTTTAATTACTTATTGACATATCACATTGAAACAGTTATATTGATAAATGTGATTATTTTACCTAAGACAGTAGGAGTTAGAGATAACTTAAAACTTGATCCTACCGAGGCTAAAATTGACTTGAACGTGAACTATGAAACTTTCAAGCACTTTTTGCCGTAGGGTGAAAGTGCTTTTTTTATTGGGTAAAGCTCAAAAAAAGCACCGAACAAAATATGTATGGAGGTGTCTAAATGTCTGGAATTATTGAAGCGAAAAAACAATTAGTTGAACAAATCGCTGATCAACTTAAAAATTCTGTTTCAACAGTAATCGTAGATTACCGTGGTTTAACAGTAGAAGAAGTAACAGAATTACGTAAACAATTACGTGAAGCTGGTGTTGAGTACAAAGTTTACAAAAACACTATGTTACGTCGTGCTGCTGAACAAGCGGGAATCGAAGGTCTTGACGAATTCTTAACAGGTCCAACAGCTGTTGCAACAACTACTGACGATGTAGTTGCTCCTGCAAAAGTTATCGCTGGATTTGCTAAAGATCACGAAGCTTTAGAAATTAAAACAGGCGTAATGGAAGGTAGCGTTATCTCAGCAGAAGAAGTTAAAACTGTTGGTTCATTACCATCACACGACGGTCTTGTTTCTATGTTACTTTCTGTATTACAAGCTCCTGTACGCAACTTCGCTTATGCGGTTAAAGCAGTTGGAGAATCTAAAGAAGAAGAAAGTGCTGAATAATCAGTACACACAATTAATTATTTAAAAAATGGAGGAAATATATAATGGCTAATCAAGAACAAATCATTGAAGCAATTAAAGAAATGTCAGTATTAGAATTAAATGACTTAGTAAAAGCAATCGAAGAAGAATTTGGTGTAACTGCAGCAGCTCCAGTAGCAGCAGCAGGTGCAGCAGGCGGCGGAGACGCAGCAGCAGAAAAAACTGAATTTGACGTTGAGTTAACTTCAGCTGGTTCATCTAAAATCAAAGTTGTTAAAGCTGTTAAAGACGCAACTGGTTTAGGATTGAAAGACGCTAAAGAATTAGTAGACAACGCTCCTAAAGTAATCAAAGAAGCTTTACCTAAAGAAGAAGCTGAAAAACTTAAAGAAACATTAGAAGAAGTTGGCGCAACTGTAGAATTAAAATAATTCTATTGCCACAGCCAATAACTAAATGAAAAGAGAACGAGGCTAATAACCATTGTTAATGTGTGAAACTTAGTTTCACAGCCTGAATTCTTTGAGAAATGAAAACCCCGTTATTGAGTTAACGGGGTTTTTCTAATGAGTACAACTCATTATAGAACGAAAGGTATTTATAGCAAATGACTGATGAAATGTGTATCCTTAAAGTAAAGGGTAGACTTGTCTTTGTTGAAATGGAAGAGTATACTCGAACAGCTTCTAATGTAAAGTAATGAGGTGTAAGCATGAGTCATTATTATGACAAAGATCCTAAAGTTGAAAGTCATAAAGAGACATTTAAATACCATTATCATCAAAATGAATTGAATCTAGTGACTGATGCAGGTGTATTTTCTAAAGGGAAAATAGACTTTGGCTCAGATTTATTAGTTCGTACGTTTTTAAAAGAACATCCACCAGGACCTAAGAAGACGATTGTTGATGTGGGTTGCGGTTATGGACCGATTGGTTTGATGATTGCGAAAGTATCTCCGCATCACCATGTTATTATGTTGGATGTGAACCATCGAGCACTAGATTTAGCAAAAGAAAATAGTGAGAAAAACCATATTGAAAATGTCACTGTAAAAGAGAGTGATGGTTTAGCTGAAGTTCCGGATAATTCTTGTGACATGATCGTGACGAACCCGCCAATCAGGGCAGGGAAGTCAGTGGTTCATGGCATTTTAGAAGACGCACATGAGAAGTTGAGAGCTGAAGGTGAATTATACGTTGTAATTCAGAAAAAGCAAGGTATGCCTTCGGCGAAAAAGAAGATGGAAGCTGTTTTTGGTAATGTAGAAACCCTAACCAAAGAGAAAGGGTATTACATTTTGAAAAGCAAGCGTTAACCATTGACAACCATATTAATTTCTGATATAGTTATAGAATGTAAAAATTTATGTTCAAGAAGTGTGTACTTTTACGTATAAAATAACAAAGTAAATCTTTAATAACGCAGAATAGAAAATGGTGTCATCGGGTGTGCTGCCGTTTTCTTTTTGTCTTGTTACCGTTTTGTTTATTTTAATATGTAAGAGACATTCGAACAATTTTTGAGGGGTGAATCTGTTTGGCAGGTAAATTTGTCCAATATGGAAGACATCGTAAACGTAGAAATTACGCGAGAATTTCTGAGGTTTTAGAATTACCAAACCTTATTGAAATTCAAACTAAATCTTATGAATGGTTCTTAAAAGAAGGCTTATTAGAAATGTTCCGTGACATTTCTCCAATCGAAGACTTCACAGGCAACCTTTCTTTAGAATTTGTAGATTATAGATTGGGTGAACCGAAATACGATTTAGAGGAATCTAAGAACCGCGACGCAACTTATGCTGCACCTCTTCGTGTCAAAGTGCGTCTTATTAACAAAGAAACAGGAGAAGTGAAAGACCAAGAAGTCTTCATGGGTGATTTCCCATTAATGACTGATACAGGTACTTTCGTGATCAATGGTGCTGAGCGTGTTATTGTATCACAATTAGTTCGTTCTCCATCCGTATACTTCAATGAAAAAATCGATAAAAATGGTCGTGAAAACTATGATGCGACAGTAATTCCTAACCGTGGTGCTTGGTTAGAATTCGAAACTGATGCGAAAGACATCGTTTACGTTCGTATCGATAGAACAAGAAAATTACCATTAACTGTATTATTACGTGCTTTAGGTTATTCAACTGATCAATCAATTATTGATTTATTAGGTGACAACGAATACCTACGTAACACTTTAGAAAAAGATGGTACTGAAAATACAGATCAAGCACTATTAGAAATTTATGAACGTTTACGCCCTGGCGAACCACCTACAGTAGAAAACGCGAAAAGCTTGCTTTACTCTCGTTTCTTCGATCCGAAACGTTATGACTTAGCAAGTGTTGGTCGCTATAAAATGAACAAAAAACTTCATTTGAAACATCGTTTATTCAACCAAAAATTGGCTGAACCGATTGTTAATACTGAAACAGGTGAAATTGTTGCTGAAGAAGGCACAGTTTTAGACCGTCGTAAACTAGACGAAATTATGGATGTTTTAGAATCTAACGCAAACATCGAAGTGGATGAGTTAGATGACAGCATCGTAAACGAACCTGTTGAAACACAATCAATTAAAATTTATGTACCGAATGATGAAGAAGGCCGTACAACAACAGTTATCGGTAATGCATTCCCTGATTCAGAAGTGAAATGTATTACACCAGCTGACATTGTTGCGTCAATGTCTTACTTCTTCAACTTATTGTATGGTGTAGGTCAAACAGATGATATTGACCACTTAGGTAACCGTCGTTTACGTTCAGTAGGCGAATTACTTCAAAACCAATTCAGAATCGGTTTATCAAGAATGGAACGTGTCGTTCGTGAAAGAATGTCTATTCAAGATACAGATTCTATTACACCACAACAACTTATCAACATTCGTCCAGTGATTGCATCTATCAAAGAATTCTTTGGTAGCTCTCAATTATCACAATTCATGGACCAAGCGAACCCATTAGCAGAGTTGACACATAAACGTCGTCTATCTGCACTTGGACCTGGTGGTTTAACACGTGAACGTGCACAAATGGAAGTACGTGACGTGCATTACTCTCACTATGGCCGTATGTGTCCAATCGAGACACCAGAGGGTCCGAACATCGGTTTAATCAACTCATTATCAAGTTATGCGCGTGTTAATGAATTTGGTTTCATTGAAACACCATATCGTAAAGTTGACCATGAGAAAAATGCGGTAACAGATCAAATCGATTACCTTACTGCAGACGAAGAAGACAGCTATGTTGTTGCGCAAGCGAACTCACGTTTAGATGACGAAGGTCGTTTCTTAGACGAAGAAATCGTTTGTCGTTTCCGTGGTAACAACACAACTATGGATAGAGAGAAAATGGACTATATGGACGTTTCTCCTAAACAAGTTGTATCTGCAGCGACAGCATGTATCCCATTCTTAGAAAACGATGACTCTAACCGTGCGTTAATGGGTGCGAACATGCAACGTCAAGCAGTACCATTGATGAACCCTGAATCTCCTTTCGTAGGTACAGGTATGGAACATGTGGCTGCACGTGACTCAGGTGCTGCTGTAATCAACAAGCATTTTGGTCGTGTAGAACATGTAGAATCTAATGAAATTAAAGTACGTCGTATTATTGAAGAAGATGGTCAAGAATACGAAGGCGAAGTAGATGCGTATAGATTAGCTAAATTCAAACGTTCTAACTCAGGTACTTGTTACAACCAACGCCCAATTGTTAAAGTCGGCGACGTTGTATCTCAAGGTGAAATCTTAGCAGATGGTCCTTCAATGGAACTTGGTGAGATGGCACTTGGACGTAACGTAGTAGTCGGATTCATGACTTGGGACGGTTATAACTACGAGGATGCTGTTATCATGAGTGAACGTCTTGTTAAAGATGACGTTTATACTTCTATTCATATCGAAGAATATGAATCTGAAGCACGTGATACAAAACTTGGACCTGAAGAAATTACACGTGACATTCCTAACGTTGCTGAAAGCGCACTTAAAAACTTAGATGAACGCGGTATCGTTTATGTAGGTGCAGAAGTGAAAGATGGCGACATCTTAGTTGGTAAAGTAACACCTAAAGGTGTAACTGAATTAACTGCTGAGGAACGTTTATTACACGCAATCTTCGGTGAAAAAGCACGTGAAGTTCGTGATACGTCATTACGTGTACCACATGGTGCAGGCGGTATCGTACTAGATGTCAAAGTCTTCAATCGTGAAGATGGCGATGATTCATTATCTCCAGGTGTAAACCAATTAGTACGTGTTTACATCGTTCAAAAACGTAAAATCCACGTTGGGGATAAAATGTGCGGTCGTCACGGTAACAAAGGGGTTATCTCTAAGATTGTTCCTGAAGAAGATATGCCTTACTTACCAGACGGTACACCAATCGATATCATGTTAAACCCACTAGGTGTACCATCACGTATGAACATCGGACAAGTACTTGAATTACACTTAGGTATGGCGGCTAAAAACTTAGGAATCCATGTAGCTTCACCAGTATTCGATGGTGCCAACGATGATGATGTATGGTCTACGATCGAAGAAGCAGGTATGGCAAGAGATGGTAAAACTGTATTATATGATGGACGTACAGGTGAACCATTCGATAACCGTATCTCTGTTGGTGTAATGTACATGTTGAAACTTGCACACATGGTTGACGACAAATTACATGCGCGTTCAACTGGACCATACTCACTTGTTACACAACAACCACTTGGTGGTAAAGCACAATTCGGTGGACAACGTTTCGGTGAGATGGAGGTATGGGCACTTGAAGCTTATGGTGCTGCATACACATTGCAAGAAATCCTAACTTATAAATCTGATGACACTGTAGGTCGTGTAAAAACTTATGAAGCGATCGTTAAAGGTGAAAACATCTCTAGACCAAGTGTTCCGGAATCATTCCGCGTATTGATGAAAGAATTACAAAGTTTAGGTCTTGATGTTAAAGTCATGGATGAAAATGATAAAGAAATTGAAATGTCAGATATGGATGAAGACGATGTGCACGATCATAAAGTAAACATCCAACAATCTTCAATTCCTGAATCACAAAAAGAAACAACTGACTAATTCATTTCGGTGTTCAATAAGCAAATAGCGTAATGTTAAAAATTCAAATATTGTAAGGCTGCATTAGGCAATGTACTGCATTGCCTTTATGCACCTTTAATATTTTTCAATTTATTGATCATTTATCAATCAAATAGCACAGCTAATCTAAATTGAAGGAGGTAGGCTCCTTGATTGATGTAAATAATTTCCATTATATGAAAATCGGCCTTGCTTCACCTGAAAAGATTCGTTCATGGTCATACGGTGAAGTTAAGAAACCTGAAACAATCAACTATCGTACTTTAAAACCTGAAAAAGATGGTTTATTCTGTGAAAGAATTTTCGGACCTACAAAAGACTGGGAATGTAGTTGCGGTAAGTACAAACGTGTACGTTATAAAGGTATGGTTTGTGACCGTTGCGGCGTTGAAGTAACGAAATCAAAAGTACGTCGTGAAAGAATGGGCCACATTGAACTTGCGGCACCAGTTTCACACATTTGGTACTTCAAAGGTATCCCAAGTCGTATGGGTCTACTATTAGATATGTCTCCAAGATCACTTGAAGAAGTTATCTACTTCGCATCATATGTTGTGGTTGATCCAGGCCCAACAGGTCTTGAGAAAAAATCATTACTTTCTGAAGCAGAATTCAGAGACTATTATGATAAATTCCCTGGTCAATTCGTAGCGAAAATGGGTGCTGAAGGTATTAAAGACCTATTATCTGAAATTGACTTAGATGAAGAGTTGAAAGACTTACGTACTGAATTAGAATCAGCAACTGGACAAAGATTGACTCGTGCAATCAAACGTTTAGAAGTTGTTGAATCATTCAGAAACTCTGGTAACGAACCTTCATGGATGATTTTGGATGTACTTCCAATTATCCCACCAGAAATCCGTCCAATGGTTCAATTAGACGGCGGACGTTTTGCGACAAGTGACTTGAACGACTTATACCGTCGTGTTATCAACCGTAATAACCGTTTGAAACGTTTATTAGACTTAGGTGCGCCTGGTATTATCGTTCAAAACGAAAAACGTATGTTGCAAGAAGCAGTAGACGCATTAATCGATAATGGTCGTCGTGGCCGTCCAGTAACTGGTCCAGGTAACCGTCCATTAAAATCACTTTCACATATGTTGAAAGGTAAACAAGGTCGTTTCCGTCAAAACTTATTAGGTAAACGTGTTGACTACTCTGGTCGTTCTGTTATCGCAGTAGGTCCAGGACTTAAAATGTATCAATGTGGTCTACCTAAAGAAATGGCGTTAGAATTATTCAAACCTTTCGTAATGAAAGAATTAGTTCAACGCGAAATTGCGACAAACATCAAAAATGCGAAAAGCAAAATTGAACGTATGGAAGATGAAGTATGGGATGTTTTAGAAGACGTTATCAAAGAACACCCAGTACTCCTTAACCGTGCTCCAACATTGCACAGACTAGGTATCCAAGCGTTCGAACCAACATTAGTTGAAGGCCGTGCGATTCGTTTACATCCATTGGTAACAACAGCTTATAACGCTGACTTCGATGGTGACCAAATGGCCGTTCACGTACCTTTATCTAAAGAAGCACAAGCAGAAGCACGTATGTTAATGCTTGCAGCTCAAAACATCTTGAACCCTAAAGATGGTAAACCAGTTGTTACACCATCACAAGATATGGTACTTGGTAACTATTACCTTACTTTAGAACGTAAAGATGCAGTGAATACAGGTGCAATCTTTAACGATGCAAATGAAGTATTGAAAGCATACCAAAATGGTTATGTACACTTGCATACACGTATTGGTGTACATGCAGGTTCATTCAATAACCCTACATTCACTGAAGAACAAAATCGTAAGATCTTGACGACAACTGTCGGTAAAGTAATCTTTAATGAAATCATTCCGGATTCATTTGCTTATATTAATGAACCGTCTCAAACAAACTTAGAAGATAAAACACCTGATAAATACTTCGTCAGCGCAAGCGAATTAGGCGAAGGCGGCTTAAAAGCATACTTTGAAGACCAAGAACTTGTTGAACCATTCAACAAAAAATTCTTAGGAAATATCATTGCAGAAGTGTTCAATCGCTTCAGCATTACTGATACATCAATGATGCTTGACCGTATGAAAGACTTAGGTTTCAAATACTCTTCTAAAGCAGGTATCACTGTTGGTGTATCTGACATCGTGGTATTACCTGATAAACAAGAAATCTTAGATGAACATGAAAAATTAGTTGAACGTGTTCAAAAACAATATAACCGTGGTTTAATCACTGAAGAAGAACGTTACAATGCTGTCGTTGAAATTTGGACAGATGCTAAGGATGAAATTCAAGGTAAATTGATGAAATCCCTAGAAAAAACGAACCCAATCTTCATGATGAGTGACTCTGGTGCCCGTGGTAACGCATCTAACTTTACTCAGTTAGCTGGTATGCGTGGTCTGATGGCCGCACCATCTGGTAAAATCATCGAGTTACCAATCACATCTTCATTCCGTGAAGGTTTAACAGTGTTAGAGTACTTCATCTCTACTCACGGTGCGCGTAAAGGTCTTGCCGATACAGCACTTAAAACTGCCGATTCAGGTTACCTTACTCGTCGTCTTGTTGACGTTGCGCAAGATGTTATCGTTCGTGAAGAAGATTGCGGAACTGACCGTGGTCTACTTGTATCTGACATCAAAGAAGGTACAGAAATGATCGAACCATTCATCGAACGTATTGAAGGCCGTTACTCTAAAGAAACGGTACGTCATCCAGAAACTGATGAAGTTCTTGTGAAACCAGATCAATTGATTACACCAGAAATCGCAAAACGCATCACTGATGCAGGCATTGAACAAATGTACATCCGTTCAGCATTTACATGTAATACACGTCATGGTGTATGTGAAAAATGTTACGGTAAAAACCTTGCGACTGGCGAAAAAGTTGAAGTGGGTGAAGCGGTTGGTACAATCGCAGCACAATCTATCGGTGAACCAGGTACACAGCTTACAATGCGTACCTTCCATACAGGTGGGGTAGCCGGAAGCGATATCACTCAAGGTCTTCCACGTATCCAAGAGATCTTCGAAGCACGTAACCCTAAAGGTCAAGCAGTTATTACTGACATTGAAGGTACAGTCGAAGACATCAAACTTGCGAAAGACCGTCAACAAGAAATCGTGATCAAAGGTGCTAACGAAACAAGATCTTATCTTGCTTCAGGTACTTCACGTCTTAAAGTTGAAAAAGGCCAACACGTTGAACGCGGTGAAGTCTTAACTGAAGGTTCTATCGAACCTAAGAACTACTTATCAGTAGCAGGCTTAAATGCGACAGAAAGCTACTTGCTTAAAGAAGTTCAAAAAGTTTACCGTATGCAAGGTGTAGAAATCGACGATAAACACGTTGAGGTTATGGTTCGTCAAATGTTACGTAAAGTACGTATCATTGAAGCTGGTGATACAAAACTATTACCAGGTTCATTAGTAGACATCCACAACTTTACAGATGCAAACAGAGAAGCATTCAAAGACCGCAAACGTCCAGCAACTGCAAAACCAGTATTGCTTGGTATTACGAAAGCGTCTCTTGAAACAGAAAGCTTCTTATCAGCAGCATCATTCCAAGAAACAACTCGTGTCCTTACAGATGCAGCCATCAAAGGTAAACGCGATGACTTACTTGGTCTTAAAGAGAACGTTATTATCGGTAAATTGATTCCTGCAGGTACAGGTATGAGACGTTATAGCGAAGCTAAATACGAAAAACATATCGACCCTCAAGTGAAAGAAGCAGTTGAGGAACTTGCAGCGGATACAAATACACCGCAATAATAAACTTTAGATTATAAATCAGCCAATACCACTTTCTGAATTAGAAAGCCGGTATTGGCTTTTCTATTCTTTGAAATACAGAGAGGATTAAGGATATCTGTTGAAGTTTTCACCGAATTTGTTATCATTAAAAAAGTCAGCATTATATTAAATAATTGTGTTGACGCAACCTATGGAAAGTGTTACTATTATAAAGGTTGATGCAAGCAGAACTTTGGAGGATAATCAATGTCTAATGAAAAAGTTGCACGCTTAAACAAACACCATAAGGTTGTTGGTTTGAAAGAGACGCTCAAAGCACTCAAGAAGAACCAAGTTACATCATTGATTATTGCTCAAGACGTTGAAGTTTATTTGCTGTCAGACGTGTTAAGTAAGATCAATCATAGCGATATTCCTGTTTCATTTTTCGAAAGTAAAAAAGCTTTAGGAGAATATGCAGGTATCAACGTAGATGCAGCAGTCGTTGCTCTATTGAAATGAGAATTAGTAAGTAATTGCGCTTACTAAATTTTATTTAACCTAAAAATGAACCACCTGGATGTGTGGGATTATAAAACAGGAGAGGAGGACATCTTAAATGCCTACTATTAACCAATTAGTACGTAAACCAAGAAAAAGCAAAGCTAAGAAATCAGATTCACCAGCTTTGAACAAAGGTTTTAACAGTATGAGAAAACAATTTACTGACTTGAACTCACCACAAAAACGTGGCGTATGTACTCGTGTTGGTACAATGACACCTAAAAAACCTAACTCAGCGTTACGTAAATATGCTCGTGTTCGTTTATCAAACAACATCGAAGTAAACGCATATATCCCTGGTATCGGCCATAACTTACAAGAACACAGTGTTGTACTTGTACGTGGAGGTCGTGTAAAAGACTTACCTGGTGTGCGTTACCATATCGTTCGTGGTGCACTTGATACTTCAGGTGTAGAAGGTCGTATGCAAAGCCGTTCATTATACGGTACAAAACGTCCTAAAAAATAAGTTTAAGATTACGTAAATTTTCGAGATAAATTTTGAGATTATACTATAATATGAAGGGAGGACTCTGATTATGCCTCGTAAAGGATCAGTACCGAAAAGAGACGTCTTACCAGATCCAATTCACAACTCTAAGTTAGTGACTAAATTGATTAACAAAATCATGTTAGATGGTAAGCGCGGAACAGCTCAAAGAATTCTTTATTCAGCATTTGACCTTGTACAAGAACGCAGTGGTCGTGATGCAATGGAAGTATTCGATGAAGCAATTAACAATATCATGCCAGTATTAGAAGTTAAAGCACGCCGTGTAGGTGGCTCTAACTATCAAGTACCTGTAGAAGTACGTCCAGAGCGTCGTACGACTTTAGGTTTACGTTGGTTAGTTAACTATTCACGTCTTCGTGGTGAAAAAACTATGGAAGAACGTTTAGCTAACGAAATCTTAGATGCAGCTAACAATACAGGTGGCGCAGTTAAGAAACGTGAAGATGTACACAAAATGGCTGAAGCGAACAAAGCATTCGCTCATTACCGCTGGTAAGATTCAAGGTTTAACCCTGAGCGTGTTCAAATGGTATATTCCAAGGCATGCTTAGGGCATCGCCATATTCAAAGTATTTACTCAAGTAATTACTGGAAGGAGAAAAAATACAATGGCTAGAGACTTTTCTTTGGAAAAAACTCGTAACATTGGTATCATGGCCCACATTGACGCTGGTAAAACAACTACAACTGAACGTATCTTGTTTTACACAGGTCGTATCCACAAAATTGGTGAAACTCACGATGGTGGGGCACAAATGGACTGGATGGAACAAGAACAAGACCGTGGTATCACAATCACATCAGCAGCAACAACTGCACAATGGCATGATTACCGTGTCAACATTATCGATACACCAGGACACGTAGACTTCACAGTTGAGGTTGAACGTTCATTACGTGTACTTGACGGTGCGGTTACAGTACTTGATGCTCAATCAGGTGTTGAACCACAAACTGAAACAGTTTGGCGTCAAGCTACAACTTATGGAGTTCCTCGTATCGTATTCGTAAACAAAATGGACAAAATCGGTGCGAACTTCGAATACGCAGTAAGCACTTTACATGATCGTTTGGATGCAAACGCTCAAGCTGTTCAATTACCAATCGGTGCTGAAGACGAATTCGAAGCAATCATTGACTTAGTTACAATGAAATGTTTCCAATACAATGGTGAATTCGGTGAAGAAGTCGTAGAAATCGAAATTCCAGAAGACTACAAAGCGAAAGCAGCTGAAGCTCGCGAAACATTAATCGAATCAGTTGCAGAAGTTAACGAAGACTTAATGGAAAAATATCTTGAAGGTGAAGAAATTTCAGTTGACGAATTGAAAGCAGCAATCCGTCAAGCTACTTTAGATATCGAATTCTACCCAGTACTTTGCGGTACTGCATTCAAAAACAAAGGTGTTCAATTAATGCTTGACGCTGTAATTGACTACCTACCATCACCATTAGATGTTAAACCAATCATTGGTCACCGTGCTAGCAATCCTGATGAAGAAATCGTTGCTAGAGCAGATGATGATGCAGAATTCGCTGCATTAGCATTCAAAGTTATGACTGACCCTTACGTTGGTAAATTAACATTCTTCCGTGTGTACTCAGGTACTATGAACTCTGGTTCATACGTGAAAAACTCTACTAAAGACAAACGTGAACGTGTAGGTCGTTTACTACAAATGCACGCGAACACTCGTAAAGAAATCAGCACAGTTTACTCAGGCGATATCGCAGCTGCGGTAGGTCTTAAAGAAACTGGTACTGGTGACACTTTATGTGGTGAGAAAAATGACATTATCTTGGAATCAATGGAATTCCCAGAACCTGTTATTCACTTGTCAGTAGAACCAAAATCTAAAGCTGACCAAGATAAAATGACTCAAGCTTTAGTTAAATTACAAGAAGAAGACCCAACATTCCATGCACACACTGATGAAGAAACTGGACAAGTAATCATCGGCGGTATGGGTGAGCTTCACTTAGACATTCTTGTAGACCGTATGAAAAAAGAATTTAACGTTGAAGCTAACGTTGGTGCGCCAATGGTTTCATACCGTGAAACATTCAAAACACCAGCTAAAGTTCAAGGTAAATTCTCTCGTCAATCTGGTGGTCGTGGTCAATACGGTGATGTTCACATTGAATTCACACCAAACGAAGTTGGCGCAGGATTCGAATTCGAAAACGCTATCGTTGGTGGTGTAGTTCCACGTGAATACATTCCATCAGTTGAAGCTGGTCTTAAAGATGCTATGGAAAACGGTGTATTAGCTGGTTATCCATTAATCGACGTTAAAGCTAAACTTTACGATGGTTCTTACCATGATGTCGATTCATCTGAAATGGCCTTCAAAATCGCTGCTTCATTAGCACTTAAAGAAGCTGCTAAAGTTGCAGATCCAGTAATCTTAGAACCAATGATGAAAGTTGAAATCTTAATGCCTGAAGAATACATGGGTGACATCATGGGTGACGTAACAGCTCGTCGTGGACGTGTTGATGGTATGGAACCTCGTGGTAACGCTCAAATGGTTCGTGCATTCGTACCACTTTCAGAAATGTTCGGTTACGCAACTTCATTACGTTCTAACACTCAAGGTCGCGGTACTTACACTATGTACTTCGATCATTATGAAGAAGTACCTAAATCAATTTCTGAAGAAATCATCAAGAAAAATAAAGGTGAATAATTAAATTCCCTTTAGGAACTTGCACAAGAACTGACTTGACAGGTCTCCTGAATTGATTTTTTGCGGAAAATGCTTTATAAAGGAATTAGTCCTTTATACAACTTAACAATAAAGCTCTCATGATGGTGAGAAACTATCATGAGAGATAATTTAAATAACTTTTTAACAAGAAGAGGAGAGATTTCATAATGGCTAAAGAAAAATTCGATCGCTCAAAAGAACATGCCAATATTGGTACTATCGGTCACGTTGACCATGGTAAAACAACATTAACAGCTGCAATCGCAACTGTATTAGCAAAAAATGGTGACACTGTAGCACAATCATACGACATGATTGACAACGCTCCAGAAGAAAAAGAACGTGGTATTACAATCAATACTTCACACATCGAGTATCAAACTGACAAACGTCACTATGCTCACGTTGACTGCCCAGGACACGCTGACTATGTTAAAAACATGATCACTGGTGCTGCTCAAATGGACGGCGGTATCTTAGTAGTATCTGCTGCAGATGGCCCAATGCCACAAACTCGTGAACACATCTTATTATCACGTAACGTTGGTGTACCAGCTTTAGTTGTATTCTTAAACAAAGCTGACATGGTTGACGACGAAGAATTATTAGAATTAGTTGAAATGGAAGTTCGTGACTTATTATCTGAATACGACTTCCCTGGTGACGATGTACCAGTTATCGTTGGTTCTGCATTAAAAGCTTTAGAAGGCGACCCAGAATACGAACAAAAAATCTTAGACTTAATGCAAGCTGTAGATGACTACATCCCAACTCCAGAACGTGACTCTGATAAACCATTCATGATGCCAGTTGAGGACGTATTCTCAATCACTGGTCGTGGTACTGTAGCAACAGGCCGTGTTGAACGTGGTCAAATCAAAGTCGGTGAAGAAGTTGAAATCATCGGTATCACTGAAGAAAGCAAGAAAACAACAGTTACAGGTGTAGAAATGTTCCGTAAATTATTAGACTACGCTGAAGCTGGTGACAACATCGGTGCTTTATTACGTGGTGTTGCACGTGAAGACGTACAACGTGGACAAGTATTAGCAGCTCCTGGCTCTATTACTCCACACACAAAATTCAAAGCTGATGTTTACGTTTTATCTAAAGAAGAAGGTGGACGTCATACTCCATTCTTCACTAACTACCGCCCACAATTCTACTTCCGTACTACTGACGTAACTGGCGTTGTTCACTTACCAGAAGGTACTGAAATGGTTATGCCTGGCGATAACGTAGAAATGACTGTTGAATTAATCGCTCCAATCGCGATTGAAGACGGTACTCGTTTCTCTATCCGTGAAGGTGGACGTACTGTAGGATCAGGCGTTGTTACTGAAATCCAAGCATAATTTCGACTTAACTTAAGTTGATTTTTAATAGAGAGCTCCTCTTGTGAGGGGCTCTTTTTTTACATATTTTTCTATTGATACGCTCTAGTCGTGTGTTGTTTAACATAAAAAATGCGTCCACATCATTTCTACATGTGTACGCATTTTTGTTTTGATTTAAAGACGTTCAGAAGATAAAACATTTTCTAATTCTAATATTTTTAAGAACTCGGCAGCTGCGTATTTCAATGCAGCTTCATCAATATCAAAGTAAGGGTTATGGTGAGGGTAGTCTGTACCTTTTTGCGCATTACCACATCCTGTTAGAAAGAAAGCGCCAGGTCTCACACGTTGATAAGCTGAGAAATCTTCGCCCACCATCATCATATCTGCTTCAGTAAAGCGTAAATTCATATCATGAGCGGCTTGCTTAACTGTTTCATAAGTTTGTTCATTATTATGCACAGGGACATAGCCACGTTCATAATCCATTGTGTATTCAATATCATTCGCAAGCGCAAGCCCTTGTAGAAGCTTATCAAGTTTATTCATGATATGTGTTTGGAGCTCAGAATCAAATGTGCGCACTGTACCGCGACACATCGCAGAGTCGGGGATCACACTATCTGATGAACCGGCTTGAATCATTCCGAAAGTAACCACAGCTTGTTTAATCGGATCGACCGTACGTGAAACGATTTTTTGTGCGCTTAGAATAAATTCAGCTAATATCACAATCGGGTCAATCGTTTCATGCGGTTTAGCACCGTGACCGCCTTGACCTTGAATGGTAACGGTAAATTCATCAGGTGAAGCCATCATGGCGCCTGGGCGTGAATAAATGATGCCTGTGGGATAACCACTCCATAGGTGGTTGCCGTAAACACTGTCTACACCTTCTAAAGCACCGTCATCAATCATTTGTTGGGCGCCGCCAGGAACAATTTCTTCACCATATTGAAAGATTAATACAACGTTGCCTTTTAAATGTGCTAAATGTTCATTAATTATTTGAGCAACGCCTAAGAGAATCGCAGTATGGCCATCGTGACCGCACGCATGCATACATCCTTCATTTTTAGAACGATAAGGTTTGTCGTTCAGTTCAGTAATCGGAAGGGCATCGAAGTCAGCACGTAAGGCGACTGTCGGGCCTTCGCCTTGGCCTTTAAATGTTGCGACAATACCGTTTTTTCCTACAGGTCTACGAATCGTACAGTCTAATTGTTCGAGCTGATTAACGATATAGTCGTGGGTGTTATGTTCTTCAAATGATAACTCAGGATATTGATGGAGATGTCTTCTGAGTTGAATCATAGTTTTTTCTTTATCGTGCGCAAGTTGATACCAATTCAACATGGTATTCACCTCTTCTGTAATTAATATAGATGTCCTTATTATAGCACGCGTTTCACAGAATAAACTTAAAACGTTCATGTTAAAATAACGCGTCATTTCGACCTTTTAATATACAAAATTTTGTTTTTTCAAAATAACTAATCAGTGTTAACTTTTCTATTATAATAAAATACGTTATGATATATGTAATCTAACACAAGGGGGATAATCAACCAATGGTTCAATCATTACATGGTTTTTTAGACGAAAACATTCAATATTTAAAGGATAATGGATTATACAACGAGATTGATATTGTCGAAGGGGCAAATGGACCGGAAATTACAATCAACGGCGAAAAGTATATCAATCTTTCTTCAAACAACTACTTAGGTTTAGCAACAGACGAAGACTTGAAAAAAGTTGCGAAAGAAGCAATCGATCATTATGGTGTCGGTGCAGGTGCAGTACGTACAATCAACGGTACACTAGATGTTCATGAAACTTTAGAAAACACATTAGCTGAATTTAAAGGAACAGAAGCAGCGATTGCATATCAATCTGGTTTTAATTGTAATATGGCAGCAATTTCTGCGGTTATGAATAAAAATGATGCGATTCTTTCAGATGAGTTAAACCATGCCTCTATTATCGATGGTTGCCGCTTATCTAAAGCTAAAATTATTCGCGTAAATCATTCAGATATGGACGACTTACGTCAAAAAGCGAAAGAAGCTGTAGAATCAGGTCAATACAATAAAGTGATGTATATCACTGATGGTGTGTTCAGTATGGATGGTGACGTAGCGAAGTTACCTGAAATCGTTGAGATTGCGGAAGAGTTTGACTTAATCACTTATGTCGATGATGCGCACGGATCAGGTGTTATGGGTAAAGGTGCTGGCACAGTAAAACACTTCGGTTTACAAGATAAAATCGATTTCCAAATCGGTACATTATCTAAAGCAATTGGAGTGGTCGGCGGTTATGTCGCTGGGACACAAGAGTTAATCGACTGGTTGAAAGTACAATCACGTCCATTCTTATTCTCAACATCTTTAACACCAGAATCTTCAGCAGCGATTACTGCCGCTGTACGTAAACTTATGGATTCTACAGAACTGCATGACAAACTTTGGGAAAATGCGAATTATCTTAAAGACGGCTTAAAAGAACTAGGTTATGATATTGGTGAATCAGAAACACCAATCACACCTGTAATTATTGGTGATGAAAAACAAACACAAGAATTCAGTAAACGTCTAAAAGACGAAGGAGTTTATGTGAAATCTATCGTCTTCCCAACAGTACCACGTGGTACAGGACGTGTACGTAATATGCCTACAGCTGCACATACTAAAGAAATGTTAGATGAAGCACTTGAGGCGTATAAAAAAGTAGGTAAAGAACTTGGCGTAATCTAAGTAGCTTTATATAAACAATGAAGCGGAACTGTTCAGTTAATTGAACGGTTCCGCTTTTATTTTAGAAATCAGTCTATTAGATACTTAGCTGAGTCATTTCTTTTATTGTTTAAGTGATATATCTATGATCAAGATAAAACTTCTCTAATGGCTCGTTATCTTTGATGCATTGTTCAATACGTTCTAATGATTCTTCAAGTGTCATTTGTCTCAAAAACATTCTGCCTGGTGGTTCTCCAAATTTTTTCTCATAAGCTTTTTCAGCAGCTTCATAGGCATCAATCAATTTGTCATCATACATAGTTTTTCATTCCTTTGTGGTTGATTCAGAGGTGTCGTATATATTCATTTTATCCGTTGAGTGAATACATGAACGTACTTAACTCAAGTAGTGATTATCTAAATAAAACTTCTCTAATGGTTCGTTATCTTTCACACAGTCTTTCATAAGTTCCAAAGCATCTTCAGCAGGCATACCCCGTAAAAGCATTCTACTAGGAGCTTCTTTAAACTTTTTAGTATAAGCACATACAGCAGCTTGATACTCTTTTTTAAATTGTTCATCATACATATTAATCTACTCCTTCATCATGGTGTGAATCGTGTTGTGACAGGGTGATATCTTTTAAATTTAATTGTGGCTTAATTTCATATGTTTTCTCTTCTTTTGAATCTAGTAAGACGTCTGTCAGTTGAATCGTATAAATATCTGAGCTGTTATAGTCTTTATAATAATACGTTAAGTGTTCACAATCGAGTATACATTGATATTGCGTATAATGAGGCTGCCCTTCGTGGAGTACGATGCCTCTCGGAATACTGACAGTGTCTAATAATTTGAATAGGTTATTTAAGCGCATCGTGTCGTCTTCAGCATCTTCAATCATTTGACGGAAATAAGCAGTTTTAACGAAACGTGCTGGCGAGGTATAACCTCCAGGCAATATTTCAGTATTTGTTTCGACATGGATTGGATCTACTTGTTTATCACCAAGTGTGATGGATGCTGATGAATCAGTATTAAAAGCTGTGTACTGTTGTAAATTCTGATAGTGCCATTCTAAGTCAGGGTGATTAGTCAGAACTTGTACCGGATTATCTTTCAAAATCAGTTTACCACCATTTGGTACAAGAACAATACTTTGACCTGTTTGATCAGTGACGATGAAATGAAAGGCAGGAGTTTTACCAAGTACAGGGTTTTGTTCATCAATCAACCTCACATTACCAATCGTTTCTTTTAAATGTGAAATAGATGCGTTCGTACCTAAAAGCCACATAATGAATGATTCTGGACCTAAATTAATATGATGTGAAGCGGGTGCAGGCTTATATGTCGCAAAGCCATTGTTGTTTAAAATTGCGATAGAAAGACCTTTTTCATTGATGCCATCTGCGAACATTACATCGTCTATTTTCATCGCACTGCCTATAAAACCATAGTCAAAAGTGAAGGTTTGTCCATAAGTTGTTTCCCACTGATAGTTTCTTGGGATAACTTTAGGAAAAGCTTTCAGTTCAAACGCAAAGTCCATGGTCCGTGCTAAGTAAGTTGTGTCGTATTGTGAAGTAAAGGTAAAGCTCGTACACATATGTATCAGCCCCTTAATACCATTAAAAGTTATAATCAAATTGATAATACCATATGGATATAGAAAAAACGGAGCAGCTTCTCTATGTGCTTCTCCGTTTAGTTCTATTTACTGATGGTCTGAAGATTCTTCAGTTAAATCAATCAGATTTAATTTAGGTTTTACTGTATAAGTAATCGCATCACTTGCGTTTAAAATCTCATCAGTTAGTTTGATTTGATATACATCTGAACCGTTATAGTCTTTAAAGTAATAAGTGAGATGGTGTGTATCGACGATAGCTTGGTATTGTGTGTAATAAATCGTACCTTCGTCTAAAACGACACCTCTTGGAATACTGACAGTATCGAGTAATTTAAATAAGTTGTTGAGTCGTTTATTCTCATCTTCCGCATCTTCGATAAATTGACGGAAATAAGCCATTTTAACGAAACGAGATGGGGAAGTATAACCGCCCGGCAGAACTTCAGTACCAGATTCAACGCCAAAAGGTTTTACACTCTCAATGCCTAAGAGTGACGGTGAGGGCGCTTCGATATTGAAGTGTGTATACTGTCTCACATTTTGATAGTGCCATTCTAAGTTAGGGTTATTCGTTAATACACGAATGGGATTCTCTTTAATAATCAGTTGACCGTCTGAAGGAATCACAACGATACTTTGACCAGATTGATCTGTAATCATAAAGTGTAGTGGTGGAACGCTGTCTAATGCGGGATTTACTTGTTTAAGTAAACGAACATTATCTGCTTGTTCTTTAAAGTCTCTGATAGATTCATTCATGCCTAAAAACCACATAATGAATTCTTCAGGTTCTAGATTGATATTGTCATTAGAAGTAGAAGTCGCATAAGAAGCTTCTCCTTGATAATATAACACAGCAATGGATAATCCTTTTTCGTTTATGCCATCTCCGAATACCACACCATTGACTGTCATTGCAGTTCCTACAAAGCCGTAATTTAATTTAAAGTCACGACCATTGTTGCTTGTCCATTCATAATTTCTAGGAATAGCTTTCGGGAAAGAATTCAAACTAAATGAGAAATCCATGGTGCGTGCTAAATAGTTCGCATCAAATTGAGATGTAAATGCAAAACTCGTACACATAAATGTGCCTCCTTAAAAACAGTAATCAGTACAAAAAAACGTTACAATAATCATAACATGACGCAAGTCAAGACTTCGAATAAAGTAATGCCAATAAGGTGTTGGGAGTGAGGGATACTGTTGAAAATTAAAATATGTGAGGATGCAGCTTTATTAGCACGTTTAAATCAAACTGTCCATGACATACATCATCAAGCCTACCCAGATATTTTTAAGCCTTATCATTATTTGGATACGCTAGATCTATTTCAAAAGCTCATGCATCAACCTGAGCATTATTTATTAGTCATTGAAACGGATAAAGGAGTAGCTGCTGGGTACTTGTGGGCGCAATTGGTAACGTTATATGAAACGCCATTTCGTTATGGGCAGAAGACGTTGTATATTCATCAAATCAGTATTGAACCAGAATTTCAGCATAAAGGTTATGGGCATGCACTCATGCAGTATATAGAAGAGGTAGCAGAAAAAGAGCAGTGTGACACAGTAGAATTGGATTATTGGGGGAAAAATAACGCGGCTGTTGATTTCTATGAGAAAGAAGGTTATGAATTTCTTCAAAAGCATTGTCGTAAAAATATTTGATGGGTTATCTAAATGATGTGTCTTTGAAATAAATAGAAAAGTATAATTTTGCTCTTTTCAAATGTAAGCGCTTTACTTATTTTTGTACGTATGGTATATACATTAATAAGCATTTATAAAAATATAGTGTTAAATAACAAGAGAATGTACACCTCAGAAATACTACAGTTCTTTAGCGCACTTTTCAAAGGGGAGAGAGAAATATGAAAAGAATTATGATTACTGGCGCACTAGGGCAAATCGGGACTGAACTTGTATTAAAATGTCGTGAGATTTATGGAACAGATAATGTTTTAGCAACGGATATTAGAGAACCAGAAGCGGATTCTCTAATCAAAGACGGACCGTTTGCGATATTAGATGTTACAGATGCAGCACGCATGAATGAGGTTGTAGAGGAATTTCAACCAGATGCTTTAATGCATATGGCCGCATTATTGTCTGCGACAGCTGAGAAAGATCCAATGCTGGCATGGAATATTAATATGGGTGGTTTAGTCAATGCGTTAGAAGCGGCACGCCATCATAATGTACAGTTCTTTACACCAAGTTCTATCGGGGCATTCGGGCCAACAACACCTAAACGTGATACACCTGCGTTAACGATTCAACGACCAACATCTATGTACGGTGTAAACAAAGTATCAGGTGAGTTATTATGCGAGTATTACCATACTAAGTTTGGTGTAGATACACGAAGCGTACGTTTCCCTGGCTTAATTTCATTTGTGAAAGAACCAGGCGGCGGTACAACAGATTACGCTTGTGAGATTTATTTTGAGGCGGTACGTAAAGGTGAGTATACAAGCTTTATCGGTAAAGATACTTACATGGATATGATGTTTATGGATGATGCGATCGACGCAATTATTAAATTGATGGAAGCACCAGAAGAAAATATTGAAAATCGTTGTGCCTTTAACTTAAGCGGTATGAGTTTCGAGCCAGAAGAAATTGCCGCATCTATTCGTAAACAAATTCCAGAATTCAAAATGCACTATGAAGTAGATCCAGTCAGACAAGGTATTGCAGATAGCTGGCCAGATGCGATTGATACAAGTTGTGCAAGAAATGAATGGGGCTTCTCACCTAAATATGATTTAGACAAGATGACAGAAGCTATGTTGCAAGGGGTTAGAGAGAAAGAAGCAGCAACACAAAAATAATATAAGCATATGAATTAAATCAACAGGGCTGAATGTTTTCTAGGACCTATAGAAAATGTTCGTCCTGTTAATTATTATGTATAACGGCAGTAGACTAATGTTAAGTGGGTGACGATTAGATGACCAGATTGATTAAGCCTAAGCATTTAAATCCAGGTGATACAGTAGCGCTTGTCTCGCCTTCATCTGGATTAGCTGGAGAGTCTTTTATAAGCTATCGAGTTGAATTAGCGAAAGCGCGACTGGAAGAAATCTTTGGATTAAACATTAAAATTATGAAACATGCCTTAGATGGTATTGATGCATTGTATCATCATCCAAAACATAGAGCGGCAGATATACATGAAGCACTGCTAGACAAAGAAGTTAAAGCAATCTTCTCTTTTATTGGCGGAGAAGAATCCATGAGAATTGTGCCTTATTTAGATGACAACATCATCAAACAAAACCCTAAAATATTCATGGGATATTCTGATATTACTTCAATCCATTTAAAGTTTTATCAAGCAGGTATTATGACCTATTACGGACCTGCTATTTTATCCGATTTTGCCGAACATGTAGAAATGGATTCTTACACGATAGATAGCATTCAGAAAGTATTATTTACAAATGACAGGATAGGAACTGTAAAGACGTCTCCATATTACCGTAAGTTCGGTTTGAGATGGGAAGAAGTGCATCAAAATATACAAAGAGAAAAAGTGAAAAATATGAGTTATAAAGTTGTTAACGGCAAAGGTAAGGTAACAGGTGACTTAATCGGAGGCTGTTTTGAGGTATTGAATAATCTAAGAGGCACATATGTTTTTCCAGATGCATCGGTATTTAAAAACAAAATTTTGTTTGTAGAAAACTCAGAGACACCTTTACCGTTGGATTTTTATAAACAGGCGATTCGGTCTCTTGCTGATATGAAAGTATTAGAAAATGTTGAAGGTATTTTGATAGGCAAACCCCAAAATGATGTGAACCATCAAGAGATAGAAGCGTTATGGTTAAAGATATTAAAAGAACAAAACTTAGAACATAAAATTGTCATCGCTAATGGCAGCTTTGGCCATAATGAACCAAAGTGTATTTTGCCTTATGGTGTCAGTGCGACATTAGATGCTGATAAAGGAAGTTTTGAAATTAATGAAAGCGGATGTTCTTAATGAATAGAACGTCTACACAAAGTGAAAATGAGATTGCTCACAGTTGCATTCAGAAATAGACTGTACAATAATGGAAGTGTAAGGAATATAGCAACTTTTAATTTGTATCAATGGGGAAATGTTAAAGAGAGATATAAATAACTGTGTTCAATAGAGGATTTGATTAGGGGCGTATTTTTTAAATTTTCTAAAAACTCATTGAATACACAGGCTTAGATTGCTATAATTTTAGTATTATCTTATTTATAAGCACAATTTTAGGAGGCAGAAATCATGTCAGAAAATGTTAAATTCGAGAAACGTGAAGAGCTTAAACAAAAACCAGATCCAAGTAACTTAGGGTTCGGTCAACACTTCACTGATTACATGTTAAGTTATGACTACGATGAAGATAAAGGTGGTTGGCATGATTTGAAGATTACTCCTTATGCACCGATCGAACTTGATCCCGCTGCACAAGGACTTCATTATGGCCAAGCAGTCTTTGAAGGATTAAAAGCATACAAACATAATGGAGAGGTTGATTTATTCAGACCTGACCAAAACTTCAAACGTATTAATCAATCATTAGCACGCTTAGAAATGCCGCAAATTGATGAAGAGTTATTATTAGAAGGATTAAAAGAACTTGTGAATGTTGAACGTGACTGGGTACCTGAAGGGGAAGGTCAATCATTATACATTCGTCCATTCGTCTTTGCGACTGAAGCAGGCTTAGGTGTTCACCCAGCAAGCCACTACAAATTATTAATCATCTTATCTCCTTCTGGTTCATACTATGGCGGCGACGCTTTAAAACCAACACGTATTTATGTAGAAGATAAATATGTTCGTGCCGTACGTGGCGGTGTTGGATTTGCGAAAGTAGCTGGTAACTATGCAGCAAGCTTATTAGCACAATCTAACGCAAACAAAGAAGGTTATGACCAAGTATTATGGTTAGACGGTGTAGAACAAAAATACATCGAAGAAGTCGGAAGCATGAACATCTTCTTCGTTGAAAATGGTACACTTGTTACACCTGAATTAAACGGTAGTATCTTACCAGGTATTACACGTAAAACAGTAATCGAATTAGCTAAAGAACTTGGCTATAAAGTAGAAGAACGTCGTGTATCTGTAGATGAATTATTCGAAGCGTATGATAAAGGTGAATTAGATGAAGTCTTCGGTACAGGTACAGCTGCAGTTATTTCACCTGTAGGCGTCTTAAAATACGAAGACCGCGAAATCGTTATCAACAATAACGAAACAGGTAAAATCACTCAACACTTATATGATCAATATACTGGTATCCAAAGTGGTAAATTAGAAGACAAACACGGCTGGAGAGTTGTAGTTCCTAAAAAATAATTCGAATAAGAATTATAAATAGTGATAAAAAAACAGGTCAGAAGCACAGATAACAGTGTGTTTCTGACCTGTTTTGTCATTAATATAATTAAAGGTTTTTGCCGAATGCTTTATAACTTCATATGTAAAATAGGATAATTTCTACCTTGGGCGTCTGTTTGAGAAGTTTTATAAACTTCAAAGCCATTTTTAAGATAGAATTCTATTGCACGTTCATTATCCTTGTTAACATCCACATAACTTACTTTTCCTTGTTGGATTAAATATTGCAAGATTTCTGAACCATAACCTTGATTAAAGTGTTTTGGGTCTATAAAAAGCATTTCTAAGTTGTGATCGTGTGTTCCAGAAAAGCCGATTGCTTCTTGTCCAACAAACCACAAATAAGCTTCAACTTGTTGGAAGTAAGTAGGAATCTCTTGTTTTAAAGTGATTCTATCTTCTTCTTTTAAAAAGTCATGTGTCGCGATGACAGAGCTTTCCCAAATATCTAATGCTTTTGGAAAGTTGGCTTCTTGAAGCTTCATTTTATGTAATCTCATATAGGTTTCTCCTTAAGATTTTGACATACAAACTATCCTACAGAAAGTGCTAACTAAACTCAAGGTAGATAAAAGTAATAAGCAAACATATTATTGTTTACTAGTCTGTATTCTATTGTATAATTGAAAATGATTATCGGTAGAGGTGCTTTTATGAGATATATTTTAATTACGATAGGTTTAATTTCAGCTATCGTTGGTTTTATAGGAATCGTTGTACCTTTGTTGCCAACTACACCTTTTTTACTTTTAGCAGCTGTTTGTTTTTCAAGAAGTTCTGAAAGATTTAATCGTTGGTTAGTGAGTACAAAGGTTTACGGTGAATATGTGGAAAGTTTCAAAAGAGATAGAGGCTTTACTTTAAAGAAGAAGTTCAAAATTTTATTGAGTTTATATATTGTTATCGCATTTTCTCTTTATATGCTAGATAACTTCTATATCAGAATTGGTTTATTGATTATGGTGACCTTCCAAACGATTGTATTGTTTACGTTAGTCAAGACGTTACCAGAACCATCAAAGGACCGTCAAAACTGTGAGAAAGATTAATCGTTGATGCATTTTGTGCTTACATCCAATACAAAGGGTGTAAGCCTTTTTTAATTTCCTTCTTAATTCATAAATTGATAAAATGAAATAAAAGTATAAAGAAAGAAGCGTGAAACTGATGACAATTAAATGGATCTTATTTGATAAAGATGGCACACTCATTGATTTTGATATGAGTTGGATGAAGATTGGTATTCAAATGGTGGATCAGTTTGTGGAACGTTTTATTTCAGAAGAAGATCAAGCACATGCTTACCAGACTTTAGGTGTGAATAAAGAAAAGAATCAAATAGAACCTGGTACACCGATGGCCTGTGGTTCGCTAGATGAAATTATTCAGAATTTCAATGCGTTAGCTGGAGAAGATGTGGGCGAGTGGACACGCAAGACGAGTCAATATCTCATTGACCATAGAGTTCCTGAAATTAAATGGATTGATGGTATGGTGGAAGCGTTAGAAACATTAAAGGCAGATGGATATCATATTGGAATTATTACGAGTGATACGAAGAAAGGCACAGATCAATTTATTGAATCTACAGATACAGAAGCGTTCTTTGATTTAGTCATCTCTACTGAATCTAATGCGGCTGAAAAGCCAGACCCAGCTGTATTAAAGCCGCTCTTTGCGCAAGAGAAGGGGCTTAAAGCGGAAGAAATCGCAATTGTAGGCGATACACCTAATGATATACAAACCGCTGTTAACGCTGGCTTAGGGCTATCTGTAGCTGTATTGACGGGCGTAGGTCAAGCACATGAATTTAAACATGCGGATTATGTCGTAGAGAAAGCGCCAGAAATTGTTTCTATTCTAAAGGGCGAAGATACAGAATCCTAAATTATCGTCACACATTAAATGAGGTGAAAATCATGAAAGAACAACATACAGTATTAGATGGACGTTATGCAGAATATCAAGGAGAAGTGTTTCGTGTCTTAAATGACTTTGGCAAGACTTTGCATTTGGTCACAGAAGATGCCGGAGCGCAGTCTTTAGGTTTTGAAGCGAAAACAACAAAGTATTCGAGTCATACATTGTTTTATAAAGACGTCAAACGTCAAGAAGTCGATGCATTATATGATTTGAAACATGAAGCACGTTATGGAGGTACGCTCTTTGATTTGTTTTTTGATGCGAAAGGTCAAAGTTATATTGGCACAAGTGAAGCGGATAAGGCAGAAGCCTTTGGTTTAAAAGAAACAGATGAAGGTTATTATAGTAAAGCTATCAATGATGACGATTATGAACCTGTGATTTACCGCGAAGAGTTAGAATTATAACCAAGGTTGGAGGGATGATATGATGCGTCAATTAATTTTATTTGATTTTGACGAAACGTATTATAAGCATCAAACCACGAAAGAAGATATTCCTGAACTACGTGAACTTGAATCGACACTGAAACAAGCTGAAGAAAAGCACCAAGTGATTACTGCAGTGTTATCAGGCAGTATCTTTGAAAGTATTATGGAGAAAATGAAACATGCGGAAATGGAATATAAACCAGACTTTATCTTTTCTGACTTATGTTCCAAATTATTTGAACTAGATGATAAAGGCGAATATCAACGTTCTAAAGATTATGAAGAAGCTGTTTCAGAAACAACGTTCACTAAAGAAAAAGTTGATGAAATTATCGACAGCTTCGAGTCAGAACACCAAGTTGAACTTCATCCGCAAAGAGAATTCAGAGATGAAGAAACATTGTATGAATATTACTATTATGCACAAGGCGATGAAGAAAAAGACGAGCAGAATTTAAAAGATTTACAAGATAAAGCAGCGGCTTATGACTATGCGGTACATTATAATAAAACGAATCCTAAAGCAGGTGACCCTGAAGATGCGTATGATGTACACTTTACACCTAAAAACGCTGGCAAGTTATTCGCTGTGCGTTACCTGTTAGATATGTATGATCTTGATTCAGAAGGTGTACTAGGTTTCGGTGACAGTGGTAATGATGAGATTTATTTAAGTCATATCGGTCATCCGTTTGTGATGCATAATAGCACAGATAGTGATATGAAAGATAAATTCCCAGTTACACGTTATGATTACTATAAAGGCTTGAATGATGAAATAAAACGTTTCTTTGATAAATAACTTCATACAAGTTTATTCAGAGTAAAAGAAAATCATGTATCTCGCTCAGTTAAGAGCAGAGATACATGATTTTTTGTTTGCTTATTATTTTCTAGTATCTACATTACGATAGACATCAATCACATGCGCAATTTTATCTAACACTGGATCTAGCGTGTCTAAACTTTCATGCAGATCATATTCATTAATGTTCACGCGTACGACAGGGCAGGCATTGAAGCTTGAAATCCATTCTTCGTAACGACGGAATAATTTTTTCCAGTATTCTGGATCTGTATCAATTTCCATTTGGCGACCGCGTTGTTTGATGCGCTCAATCACTTCATCGTAATCACATTCTAAATAAATTAAAACGTCTGGTTTTGGGAAGTAAGGTGTCATGACCATCGCTTCAAATAATTCTGAGTATGTTTTGAAGTCTTCAGGTGTCATCGTCCCTTGTTCTTCGTGCATTTTTGCGAAGATATCAACGTCTTCATAAATAGAACGGTCTTGGATAAAGCCCCCGCCATATTCAAACATGCGTTTTTGTTCTTTAAAGCGTTCCGCAAGGAAATAGATTTGAAGGTGGAAACTCCAACGTTCAAAGTTATCATAGAATTTATCTAGATAAGGATTATGGTCCACATTCTCGAAAGAAGTGCGAAAGTTTAATTTTTTAGCTAAGGCACGTGTTAAGCTTGATTTACCGACGCCTACAGTACCTGCGATTGTAATCACCGCATCTTGAGGGATACCGTAATTATTCATGCGTGTTGCCTCCTATCATTGATTGTACAATGTTTAATAGATACTCGTAATCGTCAGCGTGATTGACGAAATCCAAGTTTGTTGTATCGATGCGTTTCACCATTTTGCCTTCGGCTTCTAAAGATTCATAGAAGTGATGATAAGCTTCTTTTAAATTTAAAAGATAATCATCTTCAATTTGTGCTTCGAAGCTGCGATTGCGTTTGGCGATACGTTGTTTTAATACTTCTAAATCTGCATCGAGGAAGATTACGATGTCCGGCATCATAAGATCCTCAGTCAGAATATCGTAAATACGGTCAAACTTGTTGTATTCTGTATCTGTCAGTGTTTGACGCGCAAAGATTTTGTTTTTATAAACATGATAGTCACTGACAATACCGTTATGTAGTTGTTCTAGATCTTGAACCTGTTTGTAACGGTTACATAAAAAGAACATTTCAGTCTGGAAACTCCATTTTGAAATGTCGTCATAGAAATCAGATAAAAATGGATTTTCATCCACGATTTCTTGTGCTTCATGATAATCAAGAGATTGACTTAAGCGATGTGCTAAAGAGGATTTGCCTACTCCTATAGGCCCTTCAATAGCGATATAAGGTTGATTCATAAACAACACTCCAAGTGTTAAAATAGACAATAGTAATTGTATCACATGGTAAGGGATTGAACATATGACAATAGATGAAAAATATATGAAACTTGCATTAGATGAAGCCAAAAAAGCTGAAGCTATCGGTGAAGTACCGATTGGCGCACTCATTGTTAAAGACGATGAAATTATAGCACGTGCACATAATTTAAGAGAAACGATTCAACTTCCGACAGCCCATGCGGAACATATTGCGATAGAAAAAGCAGCTGAAGCAGTAGGGAGTTGGCGATTAGAAGATTGTACTTTATATGTCACTTTAGAACCTTGTGTGATGTGTTCTGGTGCGATTGTTATGAGCCGTATTCCACGCGTTGTTTATGGCGCTGCTGATCCAAAGGGCGGTTGTAGCGGCAGTTTAATGGATTTACTTCAAGAATCGCGTTTCAACCATCGTGCAGAAGTTGTGAGTGGTGTTTTAGAAGAAGAATGCGGTGATATGTTGCGGAACTTCTTCAAGCAATTAAGAAACAAGAAGAAACAAGTTAAGCAATCGCAAGAGGCTAATGACTTGAACAGTTAAAACAACTTTAGAAGAATGAAGATGTCTGGTTTAAGAAGTGGACATCTTTTTGTTTGAAAAGCGTTAAAAAGTAAGAGATAGTTAAGAATGAGTAATGCCGATAGTTTCTACCCTCATAAATCGTACAAACAGACGATAGAAGTCTGTTATCAAAATTTGATAGAATGAGGTTAGACTTTGTTGTGAAAAGTAATTTTACGACACTACGGCTAAGACAAAAGAAACGAGGTTAATTCATGATTAAACTAATTGCGACAGATATGGACGGAACATTATTAAATGCAGCACATGAAATTTCAGAGGAAAATATTAAAGCGATTAAAGCAGCGCAGGCACAAGGGATTACGGTCGTGATTGCGACAGGTCGTGCTTTCTATGAAGCCAATGCGCCTGTGGAACCGACTGGATTGAAAGTCCCATATATTTGTTTGAATGGTGCAGAGGTTCGTGATGAATCATTCGATATTATGCATACATCAAGCTTGAATCATGAAATGATTGAACAAATTACACATGTTCTAGATCGAGAGGATATTTATTACCAAGTCTATACTAACCTTGGTATTTATACTGAAGATCCTCAAAGAGATTTAGATATTTATATTGATATTGCAGAACATGCAGGTCAAAAAGCAGATGTAGAAAAAATACATCGCCATATTCAACATCGTATTGATCAAGGCACATTAAAAGTAGTTGATAATTATGATCAAATCAGTGAAAGACCTGGTGAAATTGTGATGAAAATTTTAGCGTTTGACAGTGATATCGGTAAAATTGATCGTGTCAGTGCAGAACTTGCGAAACACACAAACTTAGCAATTTCATCATCAGCACGAGGTAATATCGAAATCACAAACGCTTATGCGCAAAAAGGGATTGCGTTAGAAGAAATCGCAAACCAACTCGGTATCAACATGGAAGATGTCATGGCAATTGGTGATAACATGAATGACGTATCGATGCTTGAAAAAGCGGGTTATCCTGTCGCAATGGAAAATGCGATGCCTGAAGTGAAAGAATACGCAAAATATGTGACAGATAATAACCAAAACAGTGGTGTCGGTAAAGCAATCAACAAAATGCTGGAAGAGCAATCAAAATAAATTAACTGGGGTGACTATTGAATGAAAGGTGTCATTATCGTAGGCAGTGCGCGTATTGATTCGCACACAAAAGCACTGGCACAATACTTAAAGGGACAATTCAATGAAAAGGATGTTGAAGCGGAAATCTTTGATTTAGCTGAGCGTCCAATCCATACATTAGATGTTTCTGGCGCAAGTAATCCGCCAGATGATTATCAAGCTAATGTGAAAGATTTACAAGAGAAGGCGAGAGAAGCGGACTTTATTATTTTAGGTACACCGAACTATCATGGTTCATATTCTGGTATCTTAAAGAACGCTTTAGATCATCTGACAATGGATGACTTCAAAATGAAACCAGTCGGCTTAATGGGGAACAGCGGCGGTATTGTAAGTGCAGAACCACTTTCTCACTTACGCTTAATTGTACGTACCTTATTAGGTATCGCAGTGCCTACCCAAATTGCGACACATGATTCAGATTACGGCAAATTAGATGATGGTACATTCTTCTTACAAGACGAAGAATTCCAATTACGTTCTCGTTTATTCGTTGAACAAATTGTATCATTCGCAGAAAGCCGTCCTTATGAACATTTAAAATAAAAGGATGCAAGCGTGTTAGTTCAGCTGATAAAATATCCTGTTTGATAATCTCTGCTTAGTGGTGGTGCAAGGTGATTTTACTTTGTGGACTATTTAAGCAGAGGTTTTTTATGAAGAGGTAAAATAGTTAAGTTATATGGTTACTAAAAAGCATAAAGAAAAGGCCTGTAAGTTAAAGAGATAAACTCAAAAGCTTACAGGCCATTAATGTGATTTATTCTAAATTCGCATGATTTTGTTGCATCGTAGTTTCATCAATATTGAAGTCTTTCATGAAATCTAATACAACAGCATCTAAGAATAATTGTGCAGCTTGTTCGAATAAACTGCCTAAAGGTTGTGCTGAACCTTCAGCATCATGTTTTGTTCCGGCAGGCAATTCGATTGTGACATCTGCCAATTCACCGATTTTAGAATCAGGTTTTGTTGTGACTAACGCCACTTGTGCACCTTGATCTTTAGCTTTTTCAGCTAATAGGCGTAAGTGTTCTGTACTGCCTGAACCTGAAATGACAATAAACAAGTCGCCTTCATGGATAGAAGGTGTTGTAATACCGCCAATGATAAATGCAGGTTGTTCAAGCTGATTCAAGCGCATTGTAAATCCATTTGCGACAAATCCAGAACGACCTTTACCTGCTACGAAAATATTTTTGGCATCTTTGATTGCTTGTTCAAAGTTTTCAACATCTTGATCTTTAACATTAGATAACGTCGTTTTCAGTTCATCTAAAATCAATTGATATTGTAGTTTTGCCATAGCTTATTTCCCTTCAACTGCGTCGCGGCAAGCTTTTGCTGCTTCTACTGGGTCGTCTGCATTTGCGATACCGCCACCAACAATCACTAAGTCTGGTTCTTCAGCTACGATATCTTTGATTGTATCTGGTTTGATACCGCCAGCAACGGCAACTTTAGAATTTTTGATAACAGATTTAACTGTGTGTAAATCATCTAATGGAGATTTACCTTCAGCTTGTAAGTCATAACCAATGTGTACTGCGATATAATCAGCACCCATTTCATCTAATTCTTTAGCGCGTTGTTTAATGTCTTGAACAGCAATCATATCTACTAATAATTGTTTGTCATTTTTGTGTGCTTCTTCGACAGCAGCTTTGATAGAAGCGTCTTCAGCAACACCTAAGATTGTTACAACGTCAGCACCGAATTTAACTGCTTGGCTGACTTCATAGTCTGCAGCGTCCATAATTTTCATATCTGCTAGAACTTTAACACCATCGATGTTTTCATCCATATATTGAACGGCAGGCAGACCTTCGTTATATATGATAGGAGTACCGATTTCTACGATATCGACATAATCTTTCACTTTGTTAGCTAACTCTGCAGCGTCTTCTTTATTTAATAAATCAATTGCTAATTGTAGTTCCAAAATGATTCATCCTTTCATAATGTATGTGTTGTAACTTTTGCTTTACTTAGATTATTTACCCTTTTTAGTTTTTGACAAACAACAGTGAATTTTACTGTTCGGGTGCAGCTGCGTTATCTACGTAAACCTCTACATTAGGATGATCGTATAAAACTGTTGCTGGGACATCTTTGTCTTGAATGCCGCTCGCAAGTTTTGTAATCGCAACTTTCTTTTTCTCGCCAAACGCTAATAAGATAATGCGTTTTGCAGATAAAATTGTAGAAAGACCCATTGAAATAGCTTGTTTCGGCACATCTTCTTCGTTATCGAAGTAACGGCTATTGGCTTGAATCGTACTTTCAGTTAAATCTACGACACGTGTAATACTGTCTTTTTCTGTACCTGGTTCATTGAACCCGATATGACCATTTTCCCCGATACCTAAAATTTGGATATCTGCAGGCCCTTTATCCTTAACCAGTTGTTCGTATTGTGCAGTTTCAGCGTTTAAATCTTTCGCATCACCGATTGGTAAATGCACATTTTCTTCTTTGAAGTGTGGATAGCGATCGAATAGCACTTCATGCATATAATGATGATAGCTTTCTGGATGATCGGCTGATAAACCGACATATTCATCTAAGTTGAATGTTTCTACATTAGAAACATCTAAGTCATTTAATTCCATCAGTTTAACTAAGTCAGAATAAACATCTACCATTGTACCTCCTGTTGCTAGACCTAGTTTACTTTCAGGATTCTCGTTCATTTGGTTGAACAGCTCGTAAGCTGTGTAGAATGATGCTTTCTCTTTATCCCCTAAATTAATAATTTTCACGTTGTGTGACCTCCTTATTTGTATCTATATATGAAGACATACATGTCCATTATAACGAGGTGAAGTTTAAACAGATAGTAAATCCCCCTCAAATTATAGGAATATTTCAATAACCTCTTTAGAAAGTGGAGGAACAGTTATATAATGTAAATATTGTTTCTAATTTAAGAATTGATAACCGAGAAAACCTATCGTTAATTCAAGAATGAGCAGTAGGTTATATTTATTGACGAGGATTTAGTACAATTAAATGATAAAGAGATTGATAAATAAATCAAGAATAACACGATATAGATGGGGTTCAACATTTGATTTTGCTTAGTGTAAGGGAGTGAGCAGCTTGGAGCCGATAGAATATGAGAAAGTACAAACGTTACTGGCGTCTTATGTAAATCAACCTGTATACCTGCATGTTGAAACAACCAATGGTGCGTATGCGAACCATTTTGATCAACGTGTCTTTAATGCTGGAACGTTTTTAAGAAATATCAAAGTAGTCTTTGAACATGCCAAACTTAAGGGCGGTGGCAAAGAACCATTCAGAGTGGGTTTGAAACTACAAGATAATGGATGGGTTTATGTACAAGGACTGACACATTATGAAGTGAACGAGGATAATGAATTCTTGCTCGCTGGTTTTAATTATGAAGGGCAATTAGCGGCAGCACTTGAAATCAGTGCTGTACCGTTTGAAATATAAGGAGGACGTATCATGTCAGAGGAAAGTCATGTATTAGTTATATTTCCGCATCCTGATGATGAGACGTTCTCATCAGCAGGAACATTAGCACATTATATTGATGAGGGTGTTCCAGTTACGTATGCTTGTTTGACTTTAGGTCAAATGGCACGTAATTTAGGAAATCCGCCATTTGCGACACGTGAATCTCTGCCGAAAATCAGAGAGCGCGAGTTGGAAGACGCAGCAAAAGCGATTGGTATTAAAGATTTAAGAAAGATGGGTTACCGTGATAAAACAGTGGAATTCGAACCACATGAAAAAATGGACGGGATGGTTAAAAGTCTGATTGATGAATTGCATCCTTCAGTAATCATTTCATTCTATCCAGGTTATGCGGTACACCCAGATCATGAAGCAACAGCAGAAGCGGTAGTTAGAACAGTAGGACGTATGCCTAAAGCAGAACGTCCACGTTTACAATTAGTTGCTTTTAGCAATGATGCGATTGATGAGTTAGGTATGCCTGATATCATTAACGATATTACTGATTATAGAGAAGTAAAATTAGATGCATTCAAAGCACATGCATCTCAATCTGGACCATTCTTGCATCAGTTAGCTGAACCGCAAGTTCCAGATACAGCCAAAAGTTTCTTAGAACAAGAAACATATTGGACTTACAATTTTGAATCATGAGTGGAGGGGCACACAGATGACTGAATTTGATTTATCGACACGAGAAGGTCGTTGGAAACACTTCGGTTCTGTTGATCCTATTAAAGGTACAAAACCAACAGTAAAAGAAGAAATGACAGATCTACAAAGCACGCACAAAGATTTTTTATTTGAAATTGAAGAAGTCGGGATTAAAAATTTAGTATATCCCGTGATTATAGATGAATATCAAACGGCAGGTACTTTCGCATTTTCAACTAGCTTAACGAGAGAAGAAAAAGGTATTAATATGAGCCGTATCCTAGAAAGTGTTGAGAAACATTATGATAACGGTGTAGCATTAACATTTGATAATCTGCATACGGTATTAGATACACTTCAAAAACACATGAAACAAACTTCAGCAGGGGTAGATGTTTCAGGTAAGTGGTTCTTTAATCGCTATAGTCCCGTTACGAACTTAAAAGCTGTCGGCAATGCGGATGTAACGTATGGCATGGCAGTTGAAGGGGACAAAGTGACACGTAAAGAGCTGACAATGGAAGCGAAAGTAACTACTTTATGTCCATGTTCAAAAGAAATCAGTGAGTATTCTGCGCATAACCAACGCGGAGTAATTACTGTAAAAACGTACTTGAATCGTGAAGCGACACTACCGTCTGACTATAAAGAAGTAATTTTAGATGCGATGGAAGCTAACGCAAGTTCAATTCTTTACCCAATCTTAAAACGTCCAGATGAAAAACGCGTTACAGAACGTGCTTATGAAAACCCTCGTTTTGTGGAAGATTTAATCCGTTTAATCGCTGCAGACTTAGTAGAAGTGGATTGGATTGAAGGTTTTGACATTGAATGTCGTAATGAAGAATCTATTCATCAACACGATGCTTTTGCGAAGTTGAAATATAGAAAATAATAGAATGAAACAAGGCCTTCTTAAGAATGGTATGACATTGCTTGGGAAGGTCTTTTAATATGTAGAAAATGGGCGTGAGTTTAAAAGTTCACTGAATTCATGATAAATATCGCAAATAAAAATAGAGCACTGCATCTAACCTGTTGGGACTTCAGGTTGCTTGTGAGGAGGGACAGCCTCGTAAGCTAAGCAGCGCTCTATTTTTTAGGGTGATCGACAATTTACGTCAGGGGAAACATACTTGTCGATTTTAAATTCAATGATTAGATTAACTGTTAATGCCGTCGCATGCATATTTTAGGATATGTTCTATGATTAATTTAGGAGGTTAGTTGCGACTTTAAGCATTGTTTATGTCGGTGTAGAGGAAACGTCTGTCCTTTTGTTTGGGTGGGTAGAAAGGTGTAACGATTATTTATAGAATATGCTTTTAGGATTGATTTAGGATGCATACATTACTTGCGTTTCCTCTACATTGATTATTGTATGATATCTCTACATAAAATACATGAGGCTATGGTATCAACTTTATCTAGGACTAATTGCCGAGAGCGTTACAATTGATTTTTGAGATTGAGTTGTTCAATAAAATGACTCAACAAAGCGATTAGACGATTTTTTCACGTACTTTACCTGAAATATAATCCACAATACCGACCATAATGACTAAACCGATTAAGATAATGCCGACACGGTCCCATGAACGTGTTTGTAAGGCGAAGATTAACGGTGTACCGATACCGCCTGCACCAATCAAACCTAAAATGGAAGCGGAACGCAAATTCAACTCAAAGCGATATAAAATCAAGGATAAGAATGTCGGTAAGATTTGTGGGACGACCGCAAAGACTAACGTCTTCATTTTATTCGCACCGCTCGCTTTTAATGACTCAGTAGCACTTAAATCGATGTTTTCAATATCTTCTGCGAATAATTTACCAAGCATACCTACTGAGTGAATACCTAGTGCGAGTACACCAGAGAATGACCCTGGTCCAACGGCTTTTATAAAAATCAAAGCCATCACAATCTCTGGAAAGACACGAATGATACTTAAAATAAATTTACTGACGCCTGATACAGGTCTGAAACGTATAATATTTCTTGCACCTAAGAAGGCTAAAGGAATACAAATGACTGCTGCGATAATGGTACCTACAACCGCAATCGCAAAGGTTTCTAATAATCCGCGTAATAAATCTTCACCGCCAGGCTGATAGACAAATCCCCAATCTGGATGTGTTAAACCATGCATAATGGATCCAAGGATTTGTTGCGACTTTTGTTTGATTTCTAAGGCGGGCATACCCGCAAAGGCCCAAACCAATAAGGCTATTATTACCACGGAAATAATGCCATACTTTAACTTTGTGCGAGGACTGCCATAATGTTTTAATAATTCTGCTTTAGATTGTGTCATGTGAGTTGTTCCCTCACTTTCGAACTGATGTAATCAATAATCACCACAATGACCAATGTAAATAAAATAATCATAGCCGTACGGTCATACTGGAATAATCCCAGCGTCTGATCGTAAAACAATCCGATACCTCCGGCACCGACTAAACCTAACACTGCAGCGGCTCGAATATTGATTTCGAACGCAAAGAGTACGTAAGAAACATAAGAAGCTAAAGCTTGCGGTACAACACCGAATATAATCCACTTTGTTTTATTCGCACCGACAGCCGTCATCGCTTCAAGTGGTCCAGGTTCAATAGCTTCTAGTACTTCATATAATAATTTCGCGACAATACTGATTGTTAAAACAATCACTGCTAATACCCCGGGGATTTGGCCGATACCAAAGACTGCTACAAAGATAGCGGCTAATAATAAATCGGGGATAGTACGCACGATATTTAAGATGAAACGTGCTGGCATCGCAATCCATTTAGAACGTGAAATATTTTTTGCACACAATAAGGCAATAGGTACTGCGATGATAGAACCGATAAATGTCCCGACAATTGCCATTCTGATTGTATCTAACATGGGATTAAGTATCTGTTCAAGATAACTCCAGTCAGGTGGAAACATTTGAGTGAATAGGGTCCCGATTTGCGGTAAACCATAAATCAAATCACTAAAGCTGAATCCCGTATATAAGACACTCCAAAACACTAAAAACAATACCAATATAGTGGTCATCGCTGTTTTAAACGACATTTTATGATTCAGCATTTCTGCATAATTTTTGTCGGGTGTCATATTAATTCACCCCTAACTTCTCATCATCATTAATCGAACGTCCATAAATTTTATTGAATGCTTCATCTGTTGCTTCATCGACTGCACCGTCAAAGACTAATTTACCGTCACGTAAGCCAATAATACGTGTGCCATATTCGCGTGCTAAGTCCACAAAGTGCAAGTTAA
Organism: Staphylococcus sp. CWZ226; assembly: GCF_018986355.1. Taxonomy (NCBI): domain Bacteria; kingdom Bacillati; phylum Bacillota; class Bacilli; order Caryophanales; family Staphylococcaceae; genus Staphylococcus; species Staphylococcus sp. CWZ226. The sequence goes on from NZ_JAHMSB010000006.1 coordinate 61,929, forward strand.
TGATGATGGTAATTCCTAATTCTTCATTAATACGTTTCAAATCATCCATGACTTGTTTAGTTGTTAAGGGGTCTAAAGAAGCCACAGGCTCATCTGCCAGAATAATAGAAGGTTCTTGGCAGAGTGCACGAGCAATAGAAATGCGCTGTTGTTGACCACCTGATAATTCATCTGAACGTGATTTATATTTATCTAAAATGTTTACACGGTCTAAAGCCTCTAATGCTTTGATTTTATCTTCTTTAGGGAAAAGGCCTAAGACCATTTTCCAAGTAGAGTGATAGCCGACCCTGCCACTCAGCACATTACGCATTACAGAAGAACGTTTCACCAAATTAAAGTTTTGGAAAATCATGCCGATATTACGACGCATTTCTAATAATTTCTTACCTGATGCTTTGGAGATGGATGTTCCATCAATCACAATATCGCCTTCGGTAATATCATGCAGACGGTTAATCGCCCGTAATAAGGTTGATTTACCAGCACCCGATAGCCCGACGATAACCGCAAAATCACCTTTTTCAATATTTAAGTTGATATGGTCTAAACCGACATGGCCATTATCATATACTTTACTTACATCTCTGAATTCAATCTGACTCATAATAGTAGTCCTTTCTAAATTAAGTATCGAGATAAAAACATAAGCGTACTCAAAAGATTAACTTCTGCACATACTTGCTAACAGAGTTCAATCTTGCTGAGATACGCTTAGGTTCAGTCAGTTTTTCTTAACTTGAATTATTTCATTTCTTTAACTTTTTTGTCGTACTCTCTTACTGTATCGAAGTTAGAATCTTTACTGTCTGTATAGCCTTCATGTGAATAAACATCACTGATCACTTGATGTCCTTCTTTTGTTTTAGCAATATCTTTAAAGGCTTTTTTCAATTTGTCTCTCCATTTTTGATCCATGTCGCTACGTACTGAAATCGTGTCATTTGGAATGTCTTTTGTTAATTTCAATACTTTTGTATCTTTGTAGACATTAGGTTCATCTTTTTTCACAATTTTACGTGCATCTTGGAATACAGCAGCCGCATCTACATCGCCATTCATCAATGAGATAATCGCTTGATCATGACCTTTCATGTTAACGACTTTCATATCTTTAAGGACGTTCACGCCTTCTTTATCCATTTCAACGGCAGGGAATGTATAACCCGCTGTAGAAGTAACATCTTGTAATGCGATTTTCTTACCTTTTAAATCTTTCACGCTGTTAATGCCTGAATCCTTTTTCACTAAAATTTCTGATTTGTATTTGTCTGTTAATTCTTTAGAATCAGAACCATCTTTGTTTACACCGAAACGTTGTGCTTGTAGTAATACATCAGCAGCTTTTTGATCATGCGCTAATGTATATGCAGTAGGAGGTAAGAAACCAACATCTACTTTTTTAGATTTCATCGCTTCTACAATTGTGTTGTAGTTTGTAGAAACAGAAACTTTTACTGGGATGCCTAATTCTTTAGATAATAATTTTTCTAAAGGTTTCGCTTTCGCTTCTAACTTATCCGCGTTTTGTGAAGGTACAAACTGTACAGTTAATTCTTTAGGTTTGTAATCTCCGCCTTTACTGTCGCTTTCTTTCTTGTTGTCTAATGAACTTCCTTTTCCACATGCTGAAACAAATAAAATAACTGCCATCATCAAAATAAGTAATACCTTAAAAGATGAACGTGCTTTCATTACGCTGTTAACCCCTTCCATATGTATAAAATTTGATACAGGTTCATTATATACACGGTGTAAATATGATACAATATATTAATTGTTAAGTTTGGGTAAATATTTAATATAATCAATTATTTAGTTTAATATTGTTAAATCTAAATTTAGTTATTGTAAATTTGCGTTCATCTTATGTCTCTAAACTATGACAGGTTCTATAATAAAGACAGAATTTACATTTGGAGGTATTTTAAAAGTGAGAAAATTAAACAAAATTTTTGCAGCTTTAGCTATTTCTACAATTTCCATCACTACTGTTACAATTGATACATACTCAAATGCTGCACAAGCAGCACCGACTATCGGTACGAACCAAAAAGGAGAAGTAGTATTTGATAATTCACACGGGCAAACTGCGGGAGCAGCAGATTGGACGATTGATGGCGGCTTCTCAGATTATGCAAACAGTATTACGCAACAAGGGTATAAGGTGACAGAACTGCGCGGGGAATCTAATATCACACCACAAGCCTTAAAAGGTAAAAAGATATTGGTTATTCCAGAAGCAAACATTCCTTTTAAAACCTCAGAACAAAAAGCAATGACTGATTTCACACAACAAGGAGGCAGTATTCTATTTATTTCTGATCACTATAACGCCGATCGCAACTTAAACCGAATTGATTCATCAGAAGCGATGAATGGTTATCGCAGAGGCGCATATTCAGATATGACAAAAGGTATGACGGACGGGGAACGTAAATCTAAAGCGATGCAAGATGTTCAAAGTACAGATTGGTTAGCACAAACATTTGGCGTACGCTTTAGATATAACGCTTTAAATAATTTAACAACCTCTCATATGTTACAAGGGAAAGAAGGTTTAGGAATCACAGACAATGTCAAAAGTGTCACAATGCATGCAGGTTCTACACTTGCGATTACAAATCCTGATAAAGCTAAAGGAATTGTTTTCACACCTGAGGGTCTGACTGCTAAGCAGAAATGGGGACATGCGGTAGACGAAGGTGTTTATAATGGCGGCGGTCAAGCAGAGGGGCCTTATATTGCGGTTTCAAAAGTCGGAAAAGGTAAAGCAGCCTTTATTGGAGATTCTTCATTAGTAGAAGATAGTTCTCCTAAATATAAACGTGAAGATAACGGTCAAGCTAAGAAGACATATGATGGGTTTAAAGAAGCAGACAACGCACAATTGCTTAAAAATCTTACGACATGGTTAGGTAAATCAGAAAATGCAGATTCAATTACAGGATTAGGTGTTTCAAAAGATAAAGCCACTGCACTAAAAGATTTCGAGCAACCTGAAAATTCTACAGAACCGCAACAAGAGCCTTGGAATACACCACCAAGCCATTATAAGTGGTATGACCGTTCTACTTTTGCGGCAGGCAGCTTTGGTGCAAAAGAAAATAAGGATGATACTGTAAAACCAGAACAACCAGAAGACAATCAAGAACCGGATGGCAACACATCTAATACGAAATTAAACAGCAGCGGGGTGTCTTTCGAATTACCAAGTAATTTAGAGGCGGGCAGTACATTTTCAGTTAAAGTAACATTAAAGCATCAACCGAAAAATCAAACACTCTCTAATATACGTCTAGGTATTTATGCAGAAGGCGGTCAACAATTAGGTATATTTGGAGAAAATACAACGCCAGGTTACAGTACACCGCAACAAGTGAAAACAGATAGTCAAGGCAATGCTGTATTAACATTCGAAGGTAAAACAGCTTCTGATTTTAAAGGTGACGCAAATGTAAGGTTAAAACAAGGCGATACAACGATTAAGACACAACCTATTCAAATCAATTAACGTATTTCAGGAGGAATCACAGTGACACAGATAGCTTTTTACATCGTCAGTGATGTGCATGGATATATTTTCCCGACGAATTATCAAGAAAGACAACAACAATTGCCGATGGGTTTATTACATGCGGAACAACTCATCAATCAGGATAAAGTCAATTACCCGCTTCACGTTCTCATTGACAACGGTGACTTCTTACAAGGTTCTCCGCTGGGTCATTATCTAGCCAAAGAACTTGGTTCAGCAAAACAATTAGCGTATATTTATAACCATTTCAAATTCGATGCAGGTGTGATCGGCAACCATGAATTCAACTTCGGTATGTCGTATTTAAACCAGACACTAGAGGCACTCAATTATCCTGTACTGTCTGCTAATATTTTAAAAGATGGCGAACCGTTCACAGGCCACGGTGTACGCTATATTGAACGCGGCGGGTTGATTATCGGAATCATCGGATTAACGACACAATATATTCCTCATTGGGAACAAGCAGCACATATTGAAGGTCTTACCTTCGAAAGTGCAGCAACCGCTTTAGAACGTTGGCTGCCAGAAGTGAAAGCGCATGCGGATATCATTGCGGTTTGTTATCACGGTGGTTTTGAATGTGATTTAACAACAGGCGAACCGACGGAAGACCTGACAGGAGAAAACGAAGGTTATGCGATGTTGAAACAGTTCCATCAAGATATTGACTTACTCATCACAGGACATCAACATCGTGAAATTGCGGAAACTGTTTATGATATCCCAGTCATCCAGCCCGGTGCGAAAGGTGAAAAGGTAGGAAGAATCATCATAGACGTTGAAAGAGGCAAAATACAAAATGCGGAAGTCAGTCTGCTTAGTAATGAAACATTAACACCTGCTTCTGATACAGAGCCTGAATTCGCACAAAAAATGGCCGCATTTGATGCGGAAGTGGATGCTTGGCTAGATGTGCCGATTGCGCGATTAGAGGAGACGATGATTGTAGATGATGCATTTGTCGCCCGCACAACACCGCATCCTTACATTAATTTCTTAAATTACATCTTAATGGATGTGAGCGGTGCTGATATTGCAGCATCTGCGTTGTTTGATTTGTCTAGTGGATTCGGAAACGAAGTGACTATGCGGGATGTCTTAAATAATTATCCATTTCCTAATACGTTCAATGTACTTGAACTGACAGGACAGGATATTAAAGATGCGATTGAATTAACTGCAGAATATTTTTCTGTCAAGGATGGCCAAGTCACTGTGAACCCAGAATTCATTTATCCTAAGCCGCAACATTACAATTATGATATTTACTCAGGTATCAGTTATACCATTAAAGTCAGCAACCCTGTCGGTTCACGTGTCGTGCAATTAGATTATCAAGGGAATCCGATCCATATGAAAGAGACTTATAAGGTTGTCTTAAATAACTATCGTGCAGTAGGCGGGGGGAATTATCCGATGTTCAGTGCGGATAAAATTGTTGAAGATATTCAAACTGAAGGAGCACAACTGATTATTGATTATCTGCAAGCGCACCCAGAACTTAAGATTCCAAATGTTACTGATTTCAAAGTGGAAGTATAACTAGGTGTGTATTTATATGAATAGTACCAATTGGATACATCCAAATAATAAAGCCTAAGAAAAGATCTGGATTTTCCTTGGCTTTGAAACACAAACGTGTATTAGAAGGTTTATTAAATAGTAAAAGGACGATTTTCATTTTGCGAAAATCGTCCTTTTGAATATTGGAACATTTATATTCTGACATTCATTTTATTGATTATTAGATTAAACTTCTTGAACGTCTACATCGATTTTTTCGATACGGTTATAAGCACCGTGGTCTACAGGACCTACGAAGTCGTTCATTTTCCAACCATTTTTAATTGCAGATGCGACGAATGCTTTTGCGTTAACAACTGCATCTTTAGGTGATTGGCCGTTTGCTAGGTTAGCAGTTGTGGCTGCTGCGAACGTACAACCAGCACCATGGTTATAACTTTGTTGGAACATATCTGTTGTTAATTGATAAAATTTATCGCCGTCGTAGTATAAGTCATAAGATTTTTCTTGATCTAATGCTTTACCACCTTTGATGACTACATTTTGTGCACCTTGATCATAAATGATTTTAGCTGCTTTTTTCATATCATCGATAGATTTTAATGTGCCTAATCCAGATAACTGACCAGCTTCAAATAGGTTAGGTGTTGTAACTGTTGCTTTAGGTAATAGATATTTAATCATTGCATCTGTATTACCTGGGTTGAGTACTTCATCTTCACCCTTACAAACCATAACCGGGTCAACAACGAAGTATTTCGCACCTGACTCTTCAAATGCTTCTCCTGCACGTTTGATGACTTCTTCAGTACCTAACATACCTGTTTTGACAGCGTCTGGTCCAATAGAGATTGCTGTTTCTAATTGTTTGTTAAATACGTCGAAAGGAATTGGTGTTACATCGTGTGACCATGTTTCTTTGTCCATTGTCACGATTGCTGCTAAAGCAACCATTCCATAAGTGTCTAATTCTTGGAATGTTTTTAAATCTGCTTGCATGCCGGCTCCTGCACTTGTATCTGAGCCTGCAATTGTTAATACTTTTTTCAATGCCATATGTTCATACACTCCCTAACGTTTCTTTTACTCTATAATAACATGTTTACAAGGGTGGATTGAACTTTTTGATATATCGTGTGTTATCATAGTTTTGAGGTGATACCATGGAGTGGTCTGAAGTATTTCATGATATAACAAGTCGTCATGATTTCAAAGCAATGCATGATTTTTTAGAAAAAGAATATACGACAAAAATAGTTTATCCTGATAGAGAAAATATATATCAAGCGTTTGATTTAACGCCTTTTGATAAAGTAAAGGTCGTTATCTTAGGCCAAGACCCATATCACGGCCCTAAACAAGCGCATGGACTAGCATTCTCTGTTCAGCCAGAAGGAAAGTTTCCACCTTCTTTACGCAATATGTATAAAGAACTAGAAGATGATATCGGCTGCAAGAGAACAGTATCTCACTTGCAAGATTGGGCGAAAGAAGGCGTGTTATTATTAAATACTGTCTTAACTGTGCGTAAAGGTGAAGCTCATTCACACCGTGGTATCGGTTGGGAAATCTTTACGGATGAGATTATTAAAACCGTTTCTGAACAGCGTGACCATGTGGTCTTTATTTTGTGGGGTAAACCTGCACAACAAAAAGAGAAGTTAATAGATACGTCTAAACATGATGTGATTAAGTCAGTACATCCAAGTCCATTATCAGCGTATCGCGGTTTCTTTGGATCTAAGCCGTATTCTCAAGCGAATGCTTATTTAGAAGCACATCATCAAACACCAATAAATTGGTGTGGTGAGGAGGCTATGGATGAATAAAGAGAAGTTAATTGCGTTAATTGAACGTGAATTAGTACAAGCGGATGAAGCGGCGAGTGAAGCGGAATTCAGCAAGCATATGTATGCGATTCATACACTGACTTCACTGTATACAGATAGTGATTCAAGTGACGTGCCTGCACGTTCATCAAAACAAACAAGTATGACGTATCAGCAAGCGCCTTCAGTGACGTCTCCAAGTTATACGACAAGTTCACATTCACAAGTATCAGCGGCAGAAATTAAAGCGATGGGTGGGAAAGTGTCATCACAACAGAACTCATCGAATTTATCGACACCACCGGGGAACTCTAATAAAATGGTAACTGATGACGAATTAGGAAATGGCGATTCTATTTTTGACTTTTAATGACAAAGGAGAGACTTTATATGAACTTTAAAACGATGAAAACGTTCGTAGCAATCGGTGCTGGGTGTGCAGCACTTTCAGTTGCGACTGGTGCGTTTGGTGCACACGCATTAGCAGATAAATTATCACCGCATTATTTAGATGTGTGGAACAAAGCAACAACGTATGAAATGTATCACAGCTTAGGTTTAATCGGTATTGGTATCTTAAGCGGTACAACTAAATTGAACTTAAAAGCTGCAGGCTGGATGATGCTTGGCGGTATTGTTATCTTCAGTGGCTCATTATACACTTTATCATTAACACAAATTAAACCATTAGGTGCAATTACACCAATCGGTGGAGTGTTATTTATCGCTTCTTGGGTAACTTTACTCGTACAAACACTAAAATTAAAAAAATAAACTAATAAACGGTTCAAAAATTCACCTCACAGGGTATAATGTATCGAATGAGGTGAATTTTTATTATGGGAAAAATAGAGAAAAGACACCATAAAAAAGTAGACCGAGGAGATTTACAACAAAACCTATCTGAGAAATTTGTATGGGCCATTGCCTATGGTTCATGTATAGGTTGGGGGTCATTTATTTTACCAGGGGACTGGATCAGTCAATCTGGTTCTATCGCAGCAGCAATCGGGATTACAATTGGTGCATTACTAATGATTATTATTGGCGTGAGTTATGGCGCATTAGTGAAACACTTCCCAGTATCTGGGGGTGCATTTGCGTTCAGTTATTTAAGCTTCGGGAGGTATGTCAGCTTCTTCTCATCATGGTTCCTGACATTCGGTTATATTTGTGTGGTCGCATTGAATGCCACCGCGTTTAGCTTACTCTTGAAGTTTATGATGCCGGGCGTACTTGAACATGGTAAGCTATATACCATCGCTGGATGGGATGTTTACATTACCGAAATTATTATCGCAACAGCTTTACTTTTACTCTTTACATTTATTACCATTCGTGGTGCACAAGTTTCAGGTAGTCTGCAGTACTACTTCTGTATCGCAATGGTAGTCGTTGTTTTATTAATGTTTTTCGGATCATTTTTCGGTAGTGGTTTCTCATTGAGCAACTTACAACCTTTAGCTGAGGAGAAAAAAGGATGGTTTACATCAATTATTATGATTGTAGCTGTCGCACCTTGGGCGTATGTCGGATTTGATAATATTCCACAGACCGCGGAAGAATTCGACTTTGCGCCGAATAAAACATTTAAATTGATTGTTTATAGCTTGCTTGCGGCAGCTGGCACATACGTTTTAATGATTTTATATACGGGCTGGTTAAGCAGCCGTGGCGCAGAAAACAGCGACTTATGGGTAACAGGTGCTGTGACACAACAATCCTTTGGCTATATTGGTTTATTTGTCTTAGCTGTAGCAATTACTATGGGGATTTTCACAGGACTTAATGGTTTCTTAATGAGTTCAAGTCGTTTGTTATTCTCAATGGGACGTTCAGGTATTATGCCTGGTGTATTCAGTAAAATCCACCCAAGATTTAAGACGCCATATGTCGCAATCTTATTCTTAGGTGCTTTAACATTAATTGCACCTTGGTTAGGACGTACTGCATTGACATGGATTGTAGATATGTCTTCAACAGGTGTATCTGTCGCATATCTTGTGACATGTTTATCAGCAACGAAATTATTCAGTTATAATAAAGAAAGTAATACTTACGCACCGATTTATAAAACATTTGCGATTGTCGGTTCAATCTTTGCGTTTATTTTCTTAGGATTACTTTTAATCCCAGGATCACCAGCCGCTTTATCAACACCATCTTATATTGCGTTGATTGTATGGTTAGTTCTAGGCTTAGCATTCTTCGTTGTACGTTATCCAAAATTAAAAAATATGGATAAAGACGAACTGAGTCGACTAATCTTAGATACAAGTCAACAAAAAGTAGATGAAATCTTAGATGAACCAGACTCTGAACCTACTCAAACAAAAGCATAAATTATATATTAAGAGCGATGTTCTAATTAGAGGTTCATCGCTCTTTTCTTATGAAATCATAAGTTTTAAAAGATACAACTGTACTATAATCACGCATAATTACTTGCATTAACTAAAGGAATAATATAAGTTATTAAAAACAAATAAAATGGAGATTCCATGGTATTTGTTGAAAATCCACTTAGGAGGAACGATATGGAAAAGATGGTCGAGCAGTTTATCGATCAATTTGGTTACCTCGGTGTATTCTTATTAATCGCATTAGAAAACATTTTTCCACCCATTCCATCAGAATTGATTTTAACTTTCAGCGGTTTCTTGACGTTACATTCTGATATGAATATCGTAGGTGTAATTATTGCGGCAACATTGGGTTCTGTATTCGGAGCAATTGTACTTTACTTTGTTGGTCGTTTATTATCTACAGAACGTTTACAGAAATTAGCGAATGGTAAAACTGGAAAAATTCTGCGTTTTAAAGCGAGTGATATCGAAAAGGCAGATGACTGGTTCGATAATCACGGTAAAAAGATTGTTTTCTTTGCGCGATTTATTCCTGTCATTAGAAGTTTGATCTCTATACCAGCAGGAACGACCAATATGCCTTTAACATCGTTTATTATACTTACCACACTTGGTACATTAATATGGAATACAGTGCTCGTAATTTTAGGTCAGCAAGCTGGAGAAGCATGGCCGAAAATTTCAGCCGCATTTGATTCTTTCTCAAATATCGTACTTATTGTCTTAGTTATTTTACTTATTATTGCGATTATCTATTTTGTGAAGAATCGTTTTAAAAACTCAAAATCAGATGAATAATCAATCGCCGTTATTTCCTCAGTAGTAAAAAGGGATAACGGCGATTTTTATATTATAATATGTATGAATATGTAGTTTGATGTCGTTATTTTAAGACTGAAAAGAAAGGCACTATTTTGTCTGAAGAAATAGTGAGGTGACACCATGAATATCACAAAATTAGTTGTAATCACTGTAATAATTGGAGTAATACTTGCGGTGAACTATAAGCTGGATATCTTTGAGCCTATCCCATTGATACTTGGAGCAGCTTGTGTAATGGTATTTAATATCGTTATGAAACGATTTAAGTCGAAAGATAAGTAAAATAAATACGCATACCTTCTAAACGATGAAAGTATGCGTATTTATTTTATGGTTTTAGTTATGTTTATTTGCCTTTCTGATTTGAATCAAATATAAGACAATAAAAGTAATGACACCATACTCTAGTAAATCGATACAGTTATTTTTGTCTAGTAATGCAGGACTATGTGATAAGTAGTTGGTTATTATCAAATAGCCCCCGCATATTAGAATAATAATAAGCGTAATTAAAAATATTGAACGTGCTTCCAATTCATGATGTTACTTCCTTCATGATGTTAAGTGTCTAGAAATGCATATAGACAGGGAATAAGTCCCATTGTGAATATACAAAAATGTGATCTGGTTGAATATTTAAGGTGTGGCTTAAGGTGTTGATAAGTACTTCTTTTGGCTGTTTACTATATAAATTATAATAATACTTTCCATTTTTCTCAGTCACAAAACGCCAAGCTCCTAAATGTTGCAGGGGTTGAATATCAGGCTTTCCATCCATTGATTGTATAGATACTGAATAGCTGAGATAAATTTCATCTACTTGAGTCGGACAAGTTGTTTTAATACGATAGTTGATGATAAATGTGAGTATGAATAATCCTAATAAAATAAGCAACATAAACTTTAACGGTACAGCAGCTATAGAATTTTTATAGCTTTGTTGAATCAAATACATCCATAAACCAAGGCATATAAACATGATGGCCATGGTGATGCCTAAGAATATATTTTGAAGATGTTTTAAATAAAGATTCTCTGTCATTCGAGTATCCGTACTGTTATAAATCGGGTTGTCTTTATCTTTTAAATACGTATAGACAATGGCGTATCGAGATAAGTCGAGCTTTTTAGTAGTAATCGCAAAGAATGGAGAAGTGTCTTTAATGTTATGTTCATTTTTAAGATGCTTAGTTTCTATAAAGTGCGTTTGAAGCTGAGTGTCCTTAACTTTCGGATTGTGCTTAAATGTATAAACACCATTAATGACACCTGTTAAATAATAACCTTCTGCTTTTTTCTGTTCTAGAAATTTCTTCTCAGAAAGCGAACCTTTAAAAACAAGTTTGAACTTTTTCATGATGTTATCCTTCTTCCTGATGTTATGTATACCTTTATTTACATTTTAAATTTTCAGATAATTAAACGCAAGCGCTTTTATATTATTTTTATGTAGAACAAGCTTGTTTTGATACTTAAATTAATTATTTTGAAGTGGGAGAGACGTAGAAACAACCCCTTATAAAGCGCATTTCACAATAGCTTTTATAAGGGGTTGTGATAGATTAGTGTTTTGTTTTAGGCGTTAGCTTGCTTTTGCTGGTAATGACTAAGCGTGCAATCTGATCAGCAAAGAGTAAACCCATTGCGATAGCTCCAGCGATTAAAGTAACCTCCAACATTGTAGGTACAGCTTTGCTGAATTGTAATATAATCAAGCTTTTGGTTGTATCAAAGGCTAAGCCTCCAGGTACTAATGGAATAATACCAGGAATCATAAAAATAATGACAGGTTCTTTCTTTAAACGTGCCATAATATGACTGATTAAGCCGAGTGTGAGACTTGAAAAGAAAGAGGCGTAAATAGTATGGATATGGAGTCCGGAATATAAAATAATATAGACCGTCCAACCACATGCACCTACAAAACCTGCATAAAAGTACATGCGTTTCGGTGCATCGAATATAATACAGAAGAACAGTGACGCAATATAACTAAAGAAAAAATGTGAAATCCAAAATAGCATCTTGTCATCACCCTCCTAAAATATTAATAGCATTGTGCCGACACCGGCGCCTATGCCGAATGAAGTCACTAATGCTTCTAAAGATTTGGTTGTAAACATCATCATATGACCGCCGAATAAATCTTGAATTGCATTCGTAATCAAGACTCCAGGTACAATCGGCATGACGGCCGCGATGATAATCGCAGAAAGCGATCCGTCTGGTACTAAGTTATGACCGAGTATCGCAATGCCTCCAATGACAACAGAGCCTAAAAACTCTGGGATAAGTAAAGTTTTTAAGTTCGCACGATATAACATTTCGACTAACAAATATCCCAAGCTTCCAGCAAAAATAGTAGCAACAATATCTACAAAATTACCAGTCTGTAAATATAAGAAGCTGATTGAAATAATTGCGGCTGCGATGCCTTTATAAATTAAATCATGGGTTTGTTTGGCATCATAAATCCTTTTTAAAGTCTCATAGGCTTCTTCTAGGTCAATTTTTCCTGCCGAAAGCTTACGAGAAACAGAGTTTGTCTGTGAAATTTTGATTAGATTGGTATCACGTGACTCAATACGATACATGCGTGGTGTCGTTTGATTATCTAATAAAAAATTGATAACTGTATTTGTGACGAAGCTGTTGCTTTCGTAAAAACCAAGTGTTTCGGCAATACGTGTCATTGTTCCCTCTACACATGTGCCTTCAGCGCCGGACTCTAATAAAATACGTCCTGCTAACATGATAGTATCTTTCGCAAGGCGTTCTTTCGGGGTATCTTCTATATAACTTATTCTATTATCTAGTTCCATAACATCACTCATTTTCCTTTGTTGTATATGTAATATTAAACTTTTTAGAAAATTCAATTAGTATACCTATTATGTCGGAAAATACATAGAGAAACAACCTAAGATTTCGTTTCGATTATGTAAACTTTTTTCAAGAACAGTGACATAGGAGAGTGGAAAGAGGTTAAAATGATATATACAAACAATAAATGATAAATGTAAAATATTATGTGTATAATTTCTAATTAGGTATCATAATATGCTTGCATACTATATCTAATGTTTCAAATATTTCAAAACGGTTAAAGTTATAATGGTTAGCTGTTAAAGCATGTTAACTGAGTAGCGACAGTAGCTGCTTATCAGTTAACCAGCTAAACAAGTAGTGGCAGAGTTCTCCAAGGACACTACACGAGGGATGAGCGGCACTGTATTTCAAGCCATACATGTGTACGCTTAGACGGCAGAAGCTACCGACATTAAGAGTGGATGATGCCGAGAAGAACGTGCCGCTAACGTACAGGCTGTGTCGACAGCGTACATGTGGTACATAGGTGTCGTTCAATTCTTAATGCTGGTCTAGTCTTCTGCTTTAATTAATGAATAACACCATTACTATAGATTACTTGAAGAGAACTTACAGCGAGAGGGGCGTTGTAGAGTTCTCTTCCATCTTAATAACGTACGTTATCTTGTAGCCCTTGGAGGAGTTTATACATAGAAGTGCACCTGTTCTTTGATTTTAGAGCAGGTGCTATTTATATATGAAAGAAGGGACTGATATCGATGTCAGTCCCTTAGTTTCGTTATATTATTTTGTGTAGCGTTATTTAAATACTGAAGAATTTTTCTAGACTGTCTTCAGGTAATCTATGGCCGATAAAGAAGCTACCGAATTCTCCATAACGTGCTGTTGTTTCATCGAAACGCATTTCATAAACGATTTTTTTGAATTGCAGTACATCATCAGAGAATAGTGTAACGCCCCATTCGTAATCATCAAAGCCGACTGATCCTGTGATGAATTGTTTGATTTTACCTGCATATTTACGTCCGATCATACCGTGGTCATACATCAATTTTTGACGTTCTTCCATTGAAAGCATGTACCAGTTATATGTTTCGTTACGACGTTTATTCATTGGGTAGAAGCAAATATATTCTTTTTCTGGTAATTCAGGGTAAAGACGTGCTTTTACATGAGGGTTCTCATATGGGTCTTCGTCTGATTTTCCAGCAAGATAGTTACTTAATTCAATGACAGAAACATATGAGTATGTCGGGATTAAGTAATCTGCGATACGTAATTTGTTCAATGCTAGTTCTATTGCATTCAATTCTTGCATTTCAGGACGTAATACCCAAAGTAAAATGTCAGCTTTTTGACCTGTTACGTTATAAAGTACATGGTCACCGTTATGATGCTCACGTACTGAACCTAATTTTTCTAAGAAATCTTGGAATTCTTTGACAATTTCTTGACGGTCTTCATTAGGTACAAGACGTAATGTCGGCCAATCGATTGCATATAATAAATGGAGGCTGTACCAACCATCTAATGTTTCTGCTGCTTGACTCATTAATATCGCTCCTTTTGAAATATCTTTTAATTCAATTCAAATTTTATCATAAAGACAGAGACAAAGCATACAAATCGATTAAAGGTCGGAACGTGGAAATTACTTCGTAAATGGCGTATAATTATGGATGAAAAAATATTAAAAAGCGAGATTTTCAAGGAGGATATTATGCCTAGTTTATTAGATGTATTGAAAGACAAACTTTCAGGAAAGAATGTACGTATTGTATTACCTGAAGGTGAAGACGAACGTGTATTGACTGCAGCAACAAAATTACAAGCTTCAGATTTCGTAACACCTGTTGTATTAGGTGACCAAGACAAAATTGAAGCATTAGCGAAAGACAAAGGTTTAGATATTTCAGGTATTGAAATCATCACACCTTCAACAAGCGACTTGAAACCAGAATTAGTAGACGCATTTGTAGAACGTCGTAAAGGCAAAGCGACAAAAGAACAAGCTGAAGATATGCTTAACAATGTAAACTACTTCGGTACAATGCTTGTTTATGCAGGTAAAGCTGAAGGACTAGTCAGCGGTGCTGCACATTCAACAGGCGATACAGTTCGTCCAGCACTACAAATCATCAAAACTAAACCAGGTGTTGCGAAAACATCAGGTGTGTTCTTCATGATTAAAGGCGAAGAACAATATGTTTTCGGTGATTGTGCAATCAACCCTACATTAGAAGCAACAGACTTAGCTGAAATTGCGGTAGAAAGTGCAAAAACAGCGAAAAGCTTCGGCATGGATCCTAAAGTAGCATTATTAAGCTTCTCAACAAAAGGTTCAGCAAAATCAGACGATGTTGAAAAAGTAGCGGAAGCAACAAAAGCTGCACAAGAAAAAGCTGAATCAGAAGGCTTAAAAGATGTTGTTATCGATGGTGAATTCCAATTCGACGCAGCAATCGTTCCAGAAGTGGCGGCTAAAAAAGCACCAGATGCACAAATTAAAGGTGACGCAAATGTATTCGTATTCCCAAGCTTAGAAGCAGGTAACATCGGTTACAAAATTGCGCAACGTTTAGGCGGATATGAAGCAATCGGACCTGTTTTACAAGGTTTAAATTCTCCAGTAAACGACTTAAGCCGTGGTTGCTCAACTGAAGATGTATACAACTTATCAATCATCACTGCAGCGCAAACATTACAATAATGGATTTAGCTGAACGTTATTTTGACGGTAAAGATTGGCGCTATGTAGACCATTCAACAGGGTTTGCGCCTATGCAATCTTTTGCGTTTGATGACACATTTTCAGAAAGTGTGGGCAAGGATTTATCTTGCAGTGTAGTCCGCACTTGGATTCATCAACACACCGTTATTTTAGGTACACATGATGCACGTCTGCCACATCTGAAAGAAGGCATTCGTTATTTAGTCGATGAACGCGGCTATAATGTGATTGTCCGTAATTCTGGTGGATTAGGTGTTGTATTAGATCAAGGTATTTTAAACTTTTCGTTGATTTTTAAAGGAAAGACAGAAATTTCCATTGATGAAGCATTTAATTTAATGTATTTAGTTGTAAATAAAATGTTCGAAGATGAACATGTAACGATTGAAACGAAAGAAATTGAACGCTCCTATTGCCCGGGAAAATTTGATTTAAGTATCAATGATAAGAAATTCGCGGGTATTTCACAACGCAGAGTCAGAGGCGGCATCGCCGTTCAAGTATACTTGTGTGTGGAAGGTTCAGGTGAAGAACGTGCTGAAATGATGAAGGCGTTCTATGACAAAGCTCTACAAGGCGAAGAAACAAAATTTAAATATCCAGATATCGATCCATCTTGTATGGCTTCGCTTGAAACGTTGTTCGGACATGAACTGACAGTTCAAGATGTGATGTTTAAACTACTCTATGCCATCAAAGATTTAGGTGGAACATTGAATATGGAGCCTATCAGTGAAGAAGAGTGGGAACGCTTTGAGAAATATTTCGAACGTATGATTGCACGTAATGCTAAAATCAACGCTAAAATGGACGATTAAGCACAAAGGGATGTAAATAGCTGAGAAGCTAGGTGCATCCCTTTTATATTGTGCGCCTTGAAAAATATTCTTGTAATTTACCCATGAAAGTGAAAATTATGACCGATATATGAACAAATCGTTTAAATCATCATCAATTTTCGGTAAAATGGGGAAGTAGTTTAATATCAGGTATTAATTTTACAACCTAGGTATGATAAAACAATGCAAAAAATAGGGTATAATAAAACGGTGTTTGAATAAATATATCAAAAGAGAACAAGCTAATTGATAAAAATTAGAATGTCGGAAATAAATTATGGATATATCAATGACAAAAAGACGCAGACAGCATCTTTTAATCCTGTCATTTTCTATCAACCCAGATAAAGAGAGTGACTGGATGTTTTAACATGCAGAGAAACAGGGTGGAATATAGATATACCATGACAAACTAGGAAAGTGCTAAAGGTGATGCGATATGACACGAACAGGCTACGGAGAATCTAATGGGAAAATAATATTAGTAGGGGAACATGCGGTAACATTTGGTCAACCTGCAATTGCGATGCCATTTTCTTCTGGAAAAGTGACAGTAACAATTGAAGAAATGCCAGAATTGGCAGTGTCAACGATGATCAGTGATGTATTCGAAGGTGAAATTGCAGATGCCCCTGAACATTTACATGCTTTAATCAGCAGATTCGAAGAAGAAAATCATATTGAATCACCTGTAATGATAAAAATTGATGCACAATTACCGCCTTCAAGAGGGTTAGGTTCTAGTGCTGCAGTAGCGGTTGCTTTTACGAGAGCAGCATTTGATTTTATGGATCAGCCACTATCTGATGAAACATTAATTGAACATGTAAACTGGGCGGAAATGATCGCACATGGTAAACCAAGTGGCATTGATGCACAAACGATTGTTTCTAATAAACCGACTTGGTTCCAAGAAGGTGTCTTTACGCCTTTAAAAACTTTGAATGTGGCAGGTTATATGGTCGTTTTAGATACAGGCATAAAAGGGAATACCAAAGAAGCTGTCAGCGATGTGCATGAATTAGTGAAAAACAATCAAGAAAATATGGCGTTTATAGAACGCATTGGACGTCTGGTGCATAAAGCAAATCAAGCGATTAATACACATAATTTTGAATCTTTAGCAGAGATTTTTAATGAGTGTCAAACATACTTATCTACATTGACTGTCAGTCATCCGAAGATTGACCGTTTACTGCAAGTGGCGAAACAAGCAGGTGCAGTAGCTGGAAAATTGACAGGAAGCGGACGTGGCGGCAGTGTGATTACTTTAGTGAAAGATTATGCGACAGCGAAAAAAGTCGCTCAAGCAGTTAAAGAAGCAGGCGCGCAACATACATGGATTGAGAATTTAGGAGGTTAATTCAATTGGTGAAGACGGGCAAAGCGAGAGCGCATACCAATATTGCGCTGATTAAGTATTGGGGGAAAGCTGACGAAGCATTGATTATTCCGATGAATAACAGCCTATCGTTAACTTTAGATAAATTTTATACAGAAACACGCGCAACATTTGATGCGCAATTAGATCGAGACTACTTCTACTTAAATGGTGAAGAAGTGGATGAAAAAGAAACTCAAAAGATTTCAGCATACTTAGATCTTGTCAGAGAACGTGCAGGAACAGCGTTGCACGCACGTATCGATAGTACAAACTTTGTACCGACAGCAGCTGGTTTAGCTTCTTCAGCGAGTGCTTTTGCGGCTTTAGCTGCTGCATGTAATGAAGCGTTAGAAATGAACCTTTCTGATAAAGACTTATCACGCTTGGCACGTCGTGGTTCAGGCTCAGCAAGCCGCAGTATCTTTGGCGGATTCGCGGAATGGGAAAAAGGACATGATGATGAATCCTCTTATGCACACGCGATTGATGCAGATCATTGGGAAGATGACTTAGCGATGATTTTTGTAGTCATTAATCAAAAATCTAAAAAGGTTAAAAGTCGTGCAGGGATGTCGTTGACTAGAAATACATCACGTTTCTATCAGTATTGGTTAGATCATGTAGAAGCGGACATCGCTGAAGCAAAAGCTGCCATTGCCGATAAAGATTTTGACCGCTTAGGTCGTGTCTTTGAAGAAAATGGTTTACGTATGCATGCGACAAATTTAGGTGCACAACCGCCATTTACATATTTAGTACCTGAAAGTTATGATGCGATGGCTTTAGTGCATGAATGTCGTGAAGCAGGTCTGCCCGCATACTTTACTATGGATGCAGGACCTAATGTAAAAGTGTTAGTACAAAAACAACATCAACAAGCTGTGATTGATAAATTAACAACGTATTTTGATTCAGACCAGATCATCGCAAGTGATATCGGTACAGGCGTTGAAATTATAAATGAGGAAGATGAGCTATGATTCAAGTCAAAGCCCCAGGTAAACTTTATATTGCAGGTGAATATGCGGTAACAGAACCCGGATATAAATCCGTGTTAATAGCAGTAAATCGTTTCGTTACTGCCAGCATTGAAGCTTCTGGAGACAATGGTGGTTCTATTCATTCTAAAACATTACACCATGAACCGATTACCTTCCAAAGAGAAGGTGATAAGATTTCTGTATCTGATGCAGATGCGGCGAAACAACTAGCTTACGTCATTACGGCAGTAGAAGTGTTTGAACAATACGCTAAAAGCTGTGGTAAAACATTAAGACACTTTAATTTAGTGATTGATAGTAATTTAGACGATGCTTCAGGCCATAAATATGGCTTAGGCTCAAGTGCTGCAGTATTGGTTTCAGTGGTTAAAGCTTTAAATGAATTTTATGAGTTAGACTTAGCTAATCTGAATATTTATAAATTAGCGGTCATTGCGAATATGAAACTACAAAGTTTAAGTTCATGTGGTGATATCGCAGTCAGTGTTTTTACAGGTTGGCTTGCTTATAGTACGTTTGATCATGACTGGGTCATGCAGCAGATTGAAACGTCATCTGTCGCAGAAGTTGTGAAGAAAAACTGGCCAGGTCTTTATACAGAACCGCTTCAAGCCCCAGAAAACATGGAAGTCTTAATTGGCTGGACCGGCTCACCAGCCTCTTCTCCTTACTTAGTCAGTGAAGTGAAGCGTCTCAAATCAGATCCTGATTTCTACAGCCGCTTCCTGGAACAATCGCAATCTTGTGTAGAACGTCTCATCTACGCATTCAAAACCAACAACCTAAAAGGTGTGCAAGCGATGATCAGACGCAACCGTTCAATCATCCAAATGATGGATAAACAAGCGATTGTAGACATCGAAACACCACAATTAAAATTACTATGCGATATCGCAGAAACCTACGGCGCAGCTGCCAAAACATCAGGTGCAGGCGGCGGAGATTGCGGTATTGCGATTATCGGCGACTCAAAACATCGCCAGTCTATTTATGAAAGCTGGAAAGCCTCTCACATTAAGCCTTTACCTTTCCACGTTTATCAAGGACAATAAGACATCAGGCTGTCTCACCGGTCAACTTTACGGTGCGGCAGTTTTTTGATGTTTAAAGCGGTCACAAAATCGTTGCTTGAAAAATTACGGAAAAAGAGTAAAATAGATAAAGTTGAAATAGTTTAAAACAAATTATAGAGATAAAGTGAGGTGGACAGAGCAGTGAAAAACAAATTTTTGATTTGTGATGATTGCCAAGCCGTAAATTGCAAATCCTTGGAAAGAAAATTAAAGAAACTAGATCCAGATGCTGAAATAGAGGTGGGCTGCCAATCATACTGCGGTCCAGGTCGCAGAAAGACATTTGCTTTCGTGAATAACCGTCCATTAGCCGCATTGACGGAAGATGAATTGATGGAAAAAGTTGAGAAGCAACTTCAAAAACCTCGCGACCCTGAAGAGGAAGAACGTTTACGTAAACGTAATGAAGAACGTAAACGCAGAAAAGAAGAACAAGATCGAAAATTAAAAGAAAAATTAGCCAAACGTAAACAAGCAAAATAATGATACAAAGTATATAAAAAACAGGCCCGTATGACTGGTGTGCTACCAGACAACGGGCCTACTTTCTTATCGTTATAACTATCGCGAGATTCGTTTCTATATTGACTGTTTAATGAACATGATGTGACTGCACTCGTGATGTTTGATTCTTTTAGTAAACTTCCACATAAGATCTGCACGCATTTAAGACATCTTTAGTATAGAAGTGACGTAAATTATCTTTAGTATAAGACGGGATTAATTCTTTACGTTTCACCCATTTATCAATCAGTGAAGGTGGAATACCATCTACCACCATTTCTGATTCATCTGTAACTAAAGTGTCCCAATCTAACGTAACAGGTTGTGAGTCAATATAAATGTTACCAAAGCTCGTATCATCCATATTTTAATCACCTTTTATTGAATTTTTAGTCCCTTAAGCATAATTAGATAGGGTACCTTGAGTTTCTTCTTGCAAAATTCATATACCCCGCTTATATATGAGTTATTCATCTTTTTTACAAAAACTTTACTTTTTGTTCAATTTTAGTGTAAATAGGGCGGAATTAATACACGATATGGGTTAGAGCGCCTTCATGAATTTTGCTTAATACGTAAATATCGAGCAAAGAGGTTTTAAGTATAATAAAAATTAGAGTATGAAAAAAGGGTTTTAAATGTAAAAGTTAAAGACAATGAAAAAACAGGGTAAAGATGATAAGTACAAGGTAAAATGAGAGTGCGTTTTACCACAATTTGAGAAACTATATGATATAATTAATTTATTCATTTTGAAAGTTGAACTATGTAAGGAGACGTGATTAACGATGCGTACAGTGAGAGAAGCAACACCAGCAGATGTTGTCGGCATCAGAGATGTGGCAACAAAAGCATGGTATGACACGTATTTAAATATTTATGCTGCGACAACAGTCAATGAATTGCTTACAGCAGCTTATAACGAGCAGCATTTACTTAAACGATTAAAAGAACAATTATTTTTAGTGGCAGAAGAAGAAGGCGAAATTGTCGGGTTTGCGAACTTTATTAACGGCAGCGAACTTTTCTTATCTGCACATTATATTCACCCTAAAGCACAACGTAAAGGTTATGGTACGGCGTTGCTTGAGAAAGGGTTAGAACACTTTAAAGGAAAATATGATGCAGTGTATCTTGAAGTGGATAACCAAAACGAAGAGGGTGTTGAATACTACCGTCAACAAGGATTTGAAATGGTGCGTGCGTATAACCGTGAAGTATACGGTGAAGTAATGGACCTTGCCTTGATGAAGAAAGCATTTTAATGAAAATAATGCTAACACGATGGAGGGATACTCATGGCTGAGACAGATTACGGTACTCAAAAATTATATGAAGAGAAAGTATTCAAAGATCCAATTCATCGCTATATTCATGTCAAAGACCAAGTGATTTGGGATTTGGTGAAAACAAAAGAGTTCCAACGCTTGCGTCGTATCAAACAACTCGGTACGTTGTATTTATCTTTCCATACAGCAGAACATAGCCGCTTCGGCCATTCATTAGGCGTCTATGAAATTGTACGTCGCATCATCGATGAATCATTTGCGGGACGTGAAGCATGGAATAATGATGATCGTCTGTTGGCATTATGTGCAGCACTCCTTCATGATTTAGGCCATGGTCCGTTCTCTCATAGCTTTGAGAAAATCTTCAATACCGATCACGAGGCATTTACACAAGCGATTATTACAGGGGATACAGAAGTTAATGCGGTGTTAAGTAAAGTATCACCGGATTTCCCGAAAGCTGTTGCTGATGTCATCAATAAAACACATCCGAATAAGCTGGTGATTTCTATGATTTCATCACAAATTGACGCAGACCGTATGGATTATTTACAACGCGATGCTTATTTTACAGGAGTCTCTTATGGGATGTTTGATATGGAACGTATTTTAAGGTTAATGCGTCCAACTAAAGATGAAGTGTTGATTAAAGAAAGCGGGATGCATGCGGTAGAGAACTTTATTATGAGCCGTTACCAAATGTATTGGCAGATTTATTTCCATCCGGTAAGTCGAGCTGGAGAAGTGATTTTAAACAATTGCTTGAAACGTGCGAAGGAATTATATCAATCAGGTTATCAATTTAAATTGTTCCCTAAAGACTTTATTCCGTTCTTTGAAGGAACGATGACGATTGAACAGTATGTAGAGTTGGATGAAGCGGTCGTACTTTATTATTTGAAAGCTTGGGTTAAAGAAGATGATACCATTTTAAGCGACTTAGCACGCCGTTTTATTAACCGTGATTTATTTAAACATCTGCCGTTTGACGGCTCGATTATTACGATGAATGAATTAAGAGAGCTGTTTGAAGCGGGCGGTATTAATCCAGATTATTACTTCGTCAGTGAATCTTTCTCTGATTTGCCTTACGATTATGACCGCCCGGGGTCTAATCGCCAACCGATTCATCTACTGCAACGTAATGGCAATATTAGAGAAATCAGCAGTCAATCTATGATTATTCAAAGTATTACAGGCATTAATCGCCAAGATTATAAATTATATTATCCTAAAGAACTGGTGCATCACATTGAAGATGACAAAGTTCGTGAACGTATTCTCAGTATTTTGAACGAATTGAATTGATAGTCAAACGATTGTGTTCGAAAAGTATCAGATGATACGGTAAAATAGATAAAGGTAATTAAAAATGGAGGTGTGGCTTGTGGCAGAGAATAAGGGTTTTCAATTCAATATTATTAAAAATGACCCGTTAGATGGCCATAAAGGAACGAATATCGGGGCAATCAGTTTGGATAACGTTGCACCTGTATTTATAGATTTACAAGAGAAAGAAGCATTTATTGATATTGGTGCGATGCATGCACGTGCAGATGTTGAAAAGGGTGTTAAATGGATTACAGATAAAGAAACTGTTGAAGGCCCTGAAGCAAAAGCTTATTGGTTATGCTGGGTGACAACTGAACGTGGTGAACAAGGTGCTTACTATGCTGGATTGACAGCTTGTTATTTATTAGTGAACAAGAAAATCCGCAGAGGTTATAAGAGTATGCCTGAACATGTCAACATGATGGATAAATCTATGAAACATAAAATTGTCATTGATCATATCGGTGATGAAAATATTGAGATTATCCGTGATTTCTTAAAAAATCATGATAAAGACATGTGGAATAACTCAAGTGATGAATTAAAAGAAGCACTACACGATAAATAAAAGCAATCATTAAAGGCAGAAATCACGTCATGTGGTTTCTGTTTTTCTTTCTTAATACTAAGTTATTTTTATACTTAAAAAGGATAAGTATGTTAGAGTGTAAGTATTATATTTTGAATAATCACAATAGTTAAATAATAAAAGGGGAGAGGGCATATGAGTTCAGAATTAATCAAACGTTTACAAGAGAAAGAAGAACGTATGGTCGAAATCAGACGGTATTTACATGCACATCCGGAGTTATCATTTAAAGAAGTAGAAACGCCAAAGTATATTGCGGATTTCTATAAAGATAAGGATTGTTTAGTAGAAACAAACGTCGGTGACAATGGGGTGAAAGTCACTATAGATAGCGGTAAACCAGGGAAAACGATTGCGATTCGTGCTGACTTTGATGCTTTACCGATTGAAGAGGCAACAGGACTGCCATTTGCGTCAGAGAATCCAGGCGTGATGCATGCGTGCGGGCATGATGCACATACGGCGTATATGTTGATTTTGGCTGAAACGTTGATTGAAATGAAAGATCAATTTTCTGGAAAAGTGGTCGTGATTCATCAACCAGCTGAAGAAATGCCGCCAGGTGGTGCCATCGGTATGATTAAAGATGGTGTGCTAGAGGGCGTAGACCATGTCTTAGGTGTACACGTGATGAGTAATGGTGAACGTGGTACGATTTATTATCGTGAAGGCAACGTGCAAACTGCACGTGGTTACTTTAAATTAGTCATTCACGGTAAAGGTGGACACGGTTCTTCTCCACATGACGCAAATGATGCGATTGTAGCGGGGGCGAACTTTGTGACAACGGTACAAAGTGTAGTCTCAAGACGTATCAGCCCATTTGAAACAGGTGTCGTTTCAATCGGTTCTTTCGATGCGAAAGGTCAGTTTAATATTATTAAAGATAAAGTGGAAATCGAAGGTGACGTGCGTGGCCTGCATGATGAAACGAAAGATAAAATCGCACAAGAGTTACAACGTGTCGTCGATGGTTTAGAAACAACATTTGGTGTGACTTGCGACTATGAGTATCTAGATGATTATCCAGCAGTATACAATGACCCAGACTTTACAGAGTACGTAGCTGAGACCTTAAATAACGCAGAGCGTTCTGCGATTCAAAAAGTAGAACGTTGTGATCCATGGCCACCTTCAGAAGACTTTGCATACTATGCGAAAGAAGTACCAAGTGTATTCATTTATGCAGGAGCAGCACCTGAAGAAGGTGAAGTTTATCCGCATCATCATCCTAAATTTAATATCAGTGAATCTTCAATGATGACAGCGGCTGAAGCTGTCGGTACGGTTGTATTAGATTATTTGAAGGATGAATCTTAATAAGCAGAAAAATTTAATTGATTTTATGATGTACAGCACATACAGTGTGAATTTAGTCACTGTGTGTGCTGTATCTTTATGTTATAATTTGGTATATTAATGAATAATTCAGAATAGGGTGAGCGCGTCTTTGAATCAAAACATTCGTATCCAAACATTACAGACGATTGAACGCGATGATGAGTTTGATGAATTTGAATTTGAAACAGATGGCACTTGGCAAGAGAAGCGGAATGCTGAATTTATCCGCTATGATGAACAAGTTGAAGACTTGACGGTGCATATTACATTGAAAATTCAAGAAGATGAAGTTAGATTAATGCGCAGCGGGAATATTAAACAGAACCTGCATTTTGTTGAAGGAAAAGACACCGTATCTTTATACGAGATACCGACAGGCAAAATTCCTTTAACTATTCGTACTTTAAGCATTCATCATTACGTACAACCAGACCAATCAAAACTTAAAATTCGTTATGAACTCTTCCAAAACAAAGAGAAGATGGGCACATACCTTTACCAAATTACCTATAAGGAGCTGAAGTAAGTGAATATTATTGATCAAGTCAAACAAACATTAATTGAAGAAATAACAGCAAGTGTTAAAGCCGCTGGACTTGCAGAAGAAGTTCCTGAAGTCAAAGTGGAAATTCCGAAAGACCCTAAAAATGGGGATTACTCTACAAACATTGCGATGGTGCTAACAAAAATCGCAAAACGTAATCCACGTGAAATTGCGCAAGCTATCGTGGACAATTTAGATAAATCTAAAGCGAATGTTGAGAACATCGAAATTGCAGGACCTGGTTTTATCAACTTCTATTTAAATAACCAATACTTAACGGCGATTATCCCTGAAGCTTTAGAAAAAGATACAGATTTTGGTCGCTCTGAAAAGAAAAAGAACCAAAAAATCTTAGTGGAGTATGTTTCTGCGAACCCAACAGGTGATTTGCATATCGGACATGCGCGTAATGCGGCAGTCGGTGATACGTTATGTAATATCTTAGATGCGGCTGGTTATGATGTTACACGTGAATATTACATCAACGATGCCGGTAACCAAATTACGAACTTAGCACGTTCTATCGAAGCACGTTACTATCAAGCTTTAGGTAAAGAAGCAGAATTACCTGAAGATGGCTACCATGGTAAAGATATCGTGAATATCGGTAAAGATTTAGCGGAAAAACGCCCTGATCTACAAGAACTCCCTGATGATGAGCGCTTAAAAGTGTTCAGACAATTAGGTGTCGATTATGAAATGGAAAAACTTAAAAAAGACTTAGCTGATTTCAATACACACTTTGATGATTGGTTCAGTGAAACAACGTTATATGATTCAGGCGAAATCAAACGTGTCTTAGAGTTAATGAAAGAAAATGGTCATACGTATGAAGCGGATGGTGCGACTTGGTTACGTACAACGGACTTTAATGATGATAAAGACCGCGTATTAATCAAAAAAGACGGCACATACACTTACTTCTTACCAGATGTGGCATATCACTATGACAAATTCCACCGTGACGGCGGCCAAGATATCTTGATCAACTTATTCGGCGCAGACCATCATGGTTATATTAACCGTCTGAAAGCATCTGTTGAAACATACGGTATTGATGCAGAACGTCTTGAAATTCAAATCATGCAGATGGTGCGTTTAATGCAAGATGGCGAAGAAGTTAAAATGAGTAAACGTACGGGTAACGCGATTACATTACGTGAAATCATGGATGAAGTCGGTATTGACGCGGCACGTTACTTCTTAACAATGCGTAGTCCAGATACGCACTTTGATTTTGATATGGAACTTGCGAAAGAAAACTCAGCTGAAAACCCTGTTTATTATGCACAATATGCACATGCGCGTATTTCATCTATCTTAAAACAAGCGGGTGAACGTGGCGTAGTGCCATCTGAAAATGCAGATTTCAGTGTTATTAAAAATGATAAAGCGATTGATTTATTGAAGAAAGTTGCAGAATTTGAACCGATGATTGAAAGTGCTGCAGAACAACGCGCACCACATCGTGTAACCAACTATATTCAAGAATTAGCAGCAGCTTTCCATAAATTCTACAACGCTGATAAAGTCTTAACAGACGATGAAGCTAAAACACAAGCTTACGTTTCTATGATTGCGGCAGTACAAATTACATTACGCAATGCCTTGGCATTAGTAGGTGTAACTGCTCCGCATACGATGTAAGATTATATAAAGAAGCATTCTTGACGGGTGCTTCTTTTTTTATTTTTAAACTTGTAAAATTTTTGTAAGATTCATCTTCTCAGCCCGCGTAAATATGCTAAAATGAGATTTACAATACAAGTATGAGGAGAAATTGATGAAACAGAAATTATGGGTGTTTTTAATCTTAATTATCTTAGTTGCGGCTGGGTGTTCAGCACCGAGTAATAAAGAGAAAGCAGACAACAAAAACCAATCAGAAGAAAAGACAAAACAAACGCAAAAATATCATCGTATTATCTCGTTGATGCCAAGTAACACTGAAATACTCTATCAACTCGGTTTAGGTAAAGAAGTTATAGGAGTGTCTACAGTGGATGACTATCCGAAGAGTGTTAAACATAAACAGAAGTTTGATGCGATGAAACTCAATAAAGAGCAGTTATTAAAAGCAAAGCCAGATTTGATTTTGGCGCATGAATCACAAAAAGGTATGGGTGATAAAGTATTAGGCGATTTAGAGAAAAAAGGCATTAAAGTCGTCTACATACCTGAAGCACATAACTTTGACGAAATTTATGGTACGTTCAAACAAATCGGTAAAATCACAGGTCGTGAATCACAAGCTGACACATTAGTTTATGATACAAAACATCGTGTTGACGCTGTGTTGAAAGATGTGCCGAAGCATGAAAAAGCACCGACTGTCTTTTTAGAAGTCTCACATGAACCAGAGATTTATACAGCCGGAAAAAATACATTCTTCAACTATATGATTGAAGAACTGCATGCGAAAAATAGTTTCGCAGATCTAGAAGGCTGGAAGAAAGTCAGCAAGGAAAGTATTATTAAACATGACCCAAATGTTTTAATTACGACAGAAGGTATCACACGTTCGGATTACTTGAAAATTATTCGTAAACGTGGCGGCTTTGAGAATTTAGAAGCTGTGAAGAAAGGCCGAATTGAAGCGGTAGATGGTGATACGATTTCAAGACCAGGTCCTCGTATCGACCAAGGCCTTAAAGCATTAAGAGATGCGATTTACCGCGATGAAAAATAATATGAAACAAACCACTATTATTATAGGATGGTGTCTCGCGTTAATCGCGAGTATCGCAATCAGCTTGTTTTGGAATTTAGGCAGCTGGTCGGACCCCTTAAATCATAGTATTTTGTTTGAAGTGCGCTTACCGAGAGTGTTCGAGGCATTGTTAGCTGGTATCGGTTTATCGATAGCCGGCCAGATGTTTCAAACCGTTTTGAATAATCCGCTTGCAGATAGCCTGACTTTAGGCTTAGCGAGCGGTTCTGTTTTAGGTAGCGGTTTAGCTGTATTTATCGGTTTAAGCAGTTTATGGATTCCGTTCGCTTCAATTGTTGCAAGTATGTTAACTTTAGCTATTGTTTTAGGGGTGACTGCCGCAATTTCACAAGGTTATATGATGCGCGCGTTGATATTATCAGGTATCATGATAGGTGCATTATTCAATGCGTTTTTATATCTATTGATTCTACTTGATGAACGCAGAATGAAAAGTATTGTGATGTATATGTTCGGCGGTTTTTCTAATGCAGAATTGCATGAAGTATACGTGATTGCACCCATTATGATGTTATGTATCGTGCTACTAGGCTTACTGCTGCCGAAGGTAAAGTTACTGCAAGTCGGAACGTTGAAAGCACGTTCTTTAAGTTTGAATGTCAGACAAATGATGTTTATGGTGTTAACTTTATCATCTATCATGACAGCTATTATTGTCTCGTATACCGGCATTATTGGTTTCATCGGTATGATTGTGCCACAGCTGATTAGAAGAACGACGCAGACTACATTAGGTGTACAAATGTTGCTGAACGGCGTTGTCGGCGGTACAGTGATGGTCTTTGCGGACACGTTAGGTGCACAATTATGGAATCCGATTGAAATTCCAGCAAGTATCATTCTTGCTTTATTAGGAATACCTGTACTCGGGTATTTAATCGCAACCCAGAAACACTCGTATGAATAATCTGATGAATAAAGAAATAATCACAGATGCCAAATAGGCATTTATAGGAGAGAAGCTTATGAATTTAGAGGGGATTAAGGCAGTCGTATTCGATTTAGAAGGCACGCTGTTGGATCGTAATAAATCAAGAGAGAAGTTTATTGAAGAACAATATGAACGATTTCATGATTATTTAGTTCATGTTCAAGCGCGTGATTTTAAAAAACAGTTTATTGAATTAGATGATGACGAAGATCATGATAAGCCTGAACTGTATAAAGCGATTATCAAACGATTTCATGTCGATCGTTTAACATGGAAAGATTTGTTCCGCGATTTTGAAACACATTTTTATCGTTACGTGTTCCCTTACCATGATACACAATATACACTAGAGCGTTTAATCCAAAGAGGTTATTTGACAGGTGTGATTGCGAATGGTAAATCTAAAATTAAACAATACCGTTTAGAAAACTTAGGTATCTTATCCTATATTCATTTTTTATCTACTTCTGAAATGGTAGGGTTTAGAAAGCCGCATCCTAAAATCTTTGAAGATATTATGGATCAATTAGATGTTAAGCCTGAAGAAGTGATGTACGTCGGTGATGATGCCTTAAATGATGTTGCACCAGCCCGTGCAATGGGTATGGTCAGTGTATGGTTCAATCATGAAGATGATGAAGTAGAATTGGCACCAGAACCTGAAGAGATGGACTTTGAAATTTCAACTTTGGAAGAATTGCTAGAGATATTACCAAAAATCGCCCCACATTCTAAGGAGAGTGAAAAAGCAGATGGAACTATTTACGACGAAGGATAATACGACGTTAAATTATATAACAAAGGGAAGCGGACAACCTGTTGTGTTGATTCATTCCGCTTTTGAGAACTATTCGATTTTCGATGATATTGCGACGCAATTATCATATGATTACCAAGTCGTCAGCGTAGATTTACGTGGACATGGTTATTCAGATAAACCTTTAAATATTGATTTTGCAGATTATGTAGAAGATATTAAAGACTTGTTAGATTACTTATATATCAAACATGCATTCTTTATCGGTCAAGAACTGGGTGCGACGATTGCGGCAGATTTTGCGTCTAAATACGCTGAGTATAGTGATGGTATTATTTTAATCAACCCAGCAACATTACAAGCAGAATTGCCAGAAGCGCGTTTATACAGAAAGTACGCAGATCAAATCAGAACGTTAGAAGAAAACAAACAACAAAAATTCTTAGATAAACATACGTATGGTTCACCGAAAAAAGCAGGAAAAATGTTGAAACACTTTTCTGATACGTTGACATTAATGACAAGACTTGAAAAAGAAGCGGTAACAAAATCATTTGAACAAACTGAAATTGATTTAGACTTACATCAAATTAAAGCACCGGCATTAATTATCGTCGGAAAATATGATGAACGTTTAACACCACAAGAGTTAGATACTTATACAAAAGGAATCGCTCAAGCACAAGTTGAAACGTTTGAACATTCAGGATTGTATCCGATGGGTGAAGAAAAGAAAGCTTTCTTAGAAACTGTAACAGCATTTATCAATGTGAATGAAGTATTAGAAGATGAGCAGAAACGCGTGACTACGCAACAGTAAAGTTTTTAATCATTAATATTAGCAATTAAACTCCAATATATTATACAATATTACAAAAGATTACATCTAGAGACTGATTACATCAAGGGTAATTAGGGGTATAGTGTAATAAGCGCAGAAAAAGTTACAAGAAATTTACAAAAAGAGAGCAAAGGAGTTATTGCTTATGAAAAAATTACTTTCAGCGGCTATTGTTTCTGCAACAGTGGTAACTGGACTAGGCATCTCTCAAGCAGATGCAGCGTCTGGAAATACGATTCAAACCGTTCAACAAATCCACCACGGAGATACTTCTCTAGAAGGCGTTAAGCTAGGTCAAAACATCCAAGATGTTTTGAAATCACAAAAACTCACAGGGTACTCTTATAAACCTGATAAAACAAAACACTATTATGAGTTTAACTCTGACAAAGGCTTATTGATTGTGACTGCTGATGGTCAAAAAGATCGCGGCAAGGTAACACACGTTACTATGAAATACAACAAAGCAGATGGCCCAAGCTTTAATACTGTACGTAAACAGTTAGGCAATACGGTCACTTGGAGATATAACTATAATGAAGTTACAGGAAACTTCGGTTACATTAAAGATAAAGATACTTCTTATCAATTTACAAGCCAATCACCAAAAGATAAAAACTTAAAACTTTATCGCATTGATATTGGTAAATAAGTATACATGAAATAAAGGCAGGGGTGTTGTACACTCCTGTCTTCTTTATATTGATTGAACTAAGCAATTGTGCCATGATAAATTAGTAAGGATAGTAAATTTAAAGGAGTCACATCATGCGACCGAATGACAAAATTTTATTAGAAAATATCAGTGATTACTTCAACTATAAAGGGATTGCGCCAAACATGATTGACGATATTAAAGAGAAAATTCGTCAAGATTTACCGAAATCTGAAGCGCATGACGTCGATTATATCGAATATCGTAAAAAGGCACCGGCAGAGATTATTTTAACCATTCAAAGGAACTTATTTGGTTTACAGCTGAATCCGATTCTCTTTTTCATTATCAATTTCTTATTAATCTCTTACCTGTACGATAAACAGTTCGTGCCATTTCAGGCTGCGACAGGATTATCACTCATTTATTGTTTAATCATTTTTCCAATTACTGTTTTTGTATATTTCAGGATTGTGCGAAAGAATTATTTATATAGCAATAAAGCTGAAGTGATGATAGGGATAGGCATTGTGATTGTGGCGGCTATTTTAGTGGCACTGCATGGTTTGAATATTGATCTTGGTGTTATAGTCGTAACGAAATATGCGCATATTTTTGTGTTCTTTTTCGGCTTAATTATGGCTGGTTTAGGCCTGTATTATAAGCGTTTTGAATTTACAGGTGTAGGTTTATTGTTAGCACAAAAAACGATTGATGCGGTTATTTTAGACCCTAATATAGCGCAAATCGGTACGATTATCATTTGGGTATTAATCTTGGCGGTTATTATCTTTTATTCAATCAAGTTATCTACACGAGGGAAATAATAAGAGTTGTCCAAATAAAATACAAAATGACAATAAAATACGTATTTTCGTTGTAAACAAAAAGCGTGGTGCTTTGAATGTATGTCATTCTAAGCATCACGCTTTTTGTATTATCCTTTATAATCTATCGTCAGCTGATCAGATTTTGATTTCTTTGTTTGCAGTTAAGATACGCTCGTTAATACGATTTAATAATTCATTGATTTTTTCACGTTGTTTAGAATTTACTAAGATTAAAACAGTTCTTTCATCTTGTTCGTTACGTTTTTTATCGAAGTAATCTTCTTGTGATAAATTTTTAACAGCTTTAACAACTTGTGGTTGTTTGTAGTTTAAGTGATTAATAATATCTTTTAAGAAATATTCCTCGTCATCTGATTGATTAAGGAAAGTTAACACTGCAAACTCTTCGAAGCTGATTGTAAACTCTTTTTTAATAATGCTTTTCATCTTGTCAGCATATGTCACCATTGCTAAAAGATCAGATGAATTTTTAATTTTTGATACTGCCATTTGTATTTCCTCCCTTGACATTCCCATTATCGTAGTATTATTGGCAAATAGACTAATATTAACATTAATTTCATAATTGGGACTAGATGCTATTGCATCAAAATATTCCTGCCCCTATTATTTATTTAATTATAACTAAATAAAAATGAAATGTAAACAAAAAAACATTATAAAACAATGGCTATTTCAAACAAATGATACTTTCAAAAAATTACCCAATGAACCCAGAAAATTTATTGAACATCATTTGAATTACACATTATAAATTAAGATAATGTCTATTTTTTCTATTTAGCCTTTTGATATGGGTTAATTATATAAGAACTCTAGTTTAATGTGAAGTTTTTGGGTTGAGCAATAACTTTTTCTCCCGGTAATAAACCTTCACTAATAATAACCATACCCGATTTTTCATGGTATTTAATAATTCTTTTAACCATTTGTTCATTTCTTTTAATTAATATTGCGTTTTTATCATATAGTACGTCCTTTGGAAGGGCAATTAAGTGCGTAGGAATCGTAATTTGAAAGTGGGTTCCTACAGGTATAACACCATTAGTAGAAATTTGAACTTCGTAATAAGATTTATTTGTTTCACTTTTTGTAACATCAGGATAATGACTAATACTCAAAATTTTGCCTTTAAACTGTTCCGTTGTTTTTGTTTTAATTTCAACAGATTGGTTAAGTTTCAATTGTTTGAGTTCAGTCTCAGAAATATAAGCTTTAATTATACGCTTTGAACTGTGAATTTGGGCAAATAATTGATTTTTCTTACTTGGATGCTTATCTAATAATATGGACAATGCCTTCTGACATACTGAAGACTTGTGTTCTGAGTCCAAGCTGAATACGATCATATTCTTGTTCCAAATAGGTATGCATATTTAGGAAGTTTTGACGATGCTGATGACTATCTAAAGTATTCAAATGCTTACGTACTGCAGTTAATTGTTGTTCAAGTATTTTATTGTAGTATTCGAACAAGGGCTGATCTTTTTTTATCATTTTACCTTCAGCACTATACCAGTCATGGATGCTTCCCATACGAGCATCATAGTAAAAGGATTGTGTTGTTTCAGCAGATTGAATACCAGAAAATTGAATCGGTCGGTTATAGGTTGCGGTGTACGTTTTAACGTTTTGAGTTGCCTGAAGTGTGTAATGTCGGAATGCGGCATATAATCCGACGGCAGTTGCGCTTAAAAGGAGAAGGAGTATTAAGGCAATCAACCAGGGGTGTTTAAACAAAATTATGCTCACCTCATCTTATTTAATTTCTTGGTTATTATACAATGTAAATAATGGTTGGTGCAACGCCTAAATTAATTATCTTGTCGCATATTTTTAATAAATATAAAAAAAGTAGAAAAATAACACAAATGCACTGAAAAACGACGAATATCAACTTAATCTCGTTATGCTCTGTGTTAAGTAATAGGTAAATTGTGTCACTTTTTATTTGTAAATTGTAAAAGTTGTAGATTTTTTTGAAATATCAATATATAATTTGTTGAAACGAGATGTTTTACATAAAGCGATTTATGAAAAGTGGGAAAAGGGGGGCGCATCATGACAAAAATGACTATTATTCGGGTGTTAGACGAGGAAACATTTTTTATAGATGCAGGACATAGTGCTTGTATTAAACAGCACCAATTTATAGAAGTATTGAACGCTAAGCATTCATATAAAAATTTAGCGCAAGTCGTGGATGTTTATGATGATTATGCTTTATGTAGAAAGTTAGGTAGTAAACGCGTGTTTTTCGGAGATGTAATTCAACCGAGGCAATAATCAAAAAATAGCCGAGTTTACTCAAATGTTGAGCAAACTCGGCTATATTTAATTAGAAGATAACATGTGTTTCTTTTTCTACGATTTGTGCTCCTTTAATCGCAATGATTTTACCTGATGGAGGATTTAATACATTGCTTTCTAACAAAGTGCTCATCGCATTACGGATGGATTCTTCAGATACTTGTTGTTTAATATCTGGAACTTGGAATTTGACCGGTTTGTGTGCTTCATTGATATAAATCAATTCTAGTGATTTTGTCATAATCTGATTCTCCTCTTATAAAGTTTCTACTGTTGTGACTTCGATGTTGTCGTATGTTTCACCTGTTAATTTTTCAATAGCTGATTTGAAGCTGTTTAATTGTGCTTCAGTGCTTTGTGGGTTTAAACGGGCAAATCTACGACGTTTGATAACTGGTTTTGCTTCTTTTTTGTCTTCGACACGAATAAGTGTCACTGCAAGTTCTTTGATTGTTTTCATTTCTGTTCACCTCCTTGCTCACTCTATATATCGAAATTTCTAGAAAAAAAGCACACCCTTTTGTAAAATTAATTTCAAAAACTTTTGAAGGAGTGTGTGACGGGGTAATTAAACAGGTATATAAAGCTTCTTCTCTAAGGTAGATGAATCATCGCAATATCTATAAGATGATGAAGTTTTTAGAATAGATTTCACACAATTGATTATAGTATTATTAAACATAGACACTTGATATATGGTCGGAATCTTCAATGATATTGAAGAAAGATATATGAAGTATATACAACAAAGAAAGAGGTGACGCTGTGGAAATTATTGAAGGTCTTTTGGTCTTTATAGCAGCAATTATTTTAAGTTCATTAATCCATTCATTATTTCTCCCTAAAGTACCACTAGCGTTTATCCAAATCATTTTAGGAGCGCTGATCTTTTTAACACCAATTCCGGTAAACTTTAGATTTGATACAGAAGTTTTTATGGTTGCGTTGATCGCACCCTTACTATTCATTGAAGGTGTTAATGTATCGCGTGTGAGTTTGAAGCGCTACATAAAACCAGTAATGATGATGGCGTTAGGTTTAGTATTTACAACAGTCATAGGGGTAGGGTTCTTTATTCATTGGGTATGGCCAAGCTTACCCATGCCAGCCGGCTTTGCGTTAGCTGCTGTTTTATGTCCGACAGATGCGGTAGCTGTGTCGGCAATTACGAAAGGGAAAATTCTACCAAAAGGTTCTATGACAATCTTAGAAGGGGAGTCATTGTTAAATGATGCGGCAGGTATCATTTCATTCAAAATTGCTGTCGCAGCACTGATTACAGGCGCATTTTCTATTACGGATGCGATTGGTCAGTTCTTAATTACTTCAATCGGCGGTTTAGTTATTGGTCTGATTGTCGGTATTATCTTAGTTCGTTTACGCATTGTATTGGCACGTAAAGGTGTAGAAAGCAATAATATGTTTGTATTCATTCAGTTATTGACACCATTTGTGTCATATCTTGCGGCAGAAGTCTTCCATGCTTCAGGTATTATCGCGGCAGTGATTTCAGGACTGGTTCATGGTTTTGAGCGTGATCGGATTAATCAAATCAGTAACCAGTTGAAATTGAGTTATACACAAACATGGAACTTATTGAGTTATGTATTAAATGGCTTTGTATTCTTAATTTTAGGCTATATTGTACCTGAAACTGTTAAAAACATTATTAAAACAGAGCCGCAGAACCTAGTCTTCTTACTTGGAATTACAGGTTTGATTGCCTTAGCGGTATATGTATTTCGTTTCTTATGGGTGTATGTTTTATATCCATATTTCTACTTACCAGTCAGTCCATTCCAACGCGCAATGAATGATGGTGAGAATAAAGAACAAGGAGAAACGAAACCTAAACG
This sequence comes from Staphylococcus sp. CWZ226, assembly GCF_018986355.1. Lineage (NCBI taxonomy): Bacteria > Bacillati > Bacillota > Bacilli > Caryophanales > Staphylococcaceae > Staphylococcus > Staphylococcus sp. CWZ226. Next base: position 98,399 of record NZ_JAHMSB010000006.1, read on the forward strand.
TAGTAAATACGCGATGATTATGACTTTATGCGGAGTACATGGAACGATTTCATTAGCCATTGCTTTGACGTTTCCTTATATGCTTGGAGAACGTACATCATTTGTTTATCGTAATGACTTACTCTTTATTTCTGCAGGTATGGTGGTATTAAGTTTGGTAATTGCTCAAGTTTTATTACCGTTAATTACGCCAGTCATGAAGAAGGTCGAAGTGGAAGGTATGAGTTTCAGAGAAGCTCGTATCTATATTCTTGAACAGACAATTGACTACTTAAGAAGACATGCGACGCCTGAAACTTCATTCAATTATGGTAATGTCATTAAAATTTATCATGATCGTATTGCTTTTATGAAAGTGATTGACGATGATGATGAAAACTCTAGAGAACTTGAACGCTTACAAGGGATTGCGATTGATACAGAGACAGAAACATTAAACGAGCTCGTGAAAGAAGGCAGAATTACACAAAGTGATTTTGATAACTATATGCGCTATGCCGAACGTACACAAGTGTATCGTCAAGCTTCATTGATTCGCAGAATTATTATGCGCATCAAAGTAGCCATTTTAAGACGTCGTGTGCGTGTACAAACAAACGCATCTTCCTCATTAGATGTGCAACAGAACTTAAAAGAAATTTCGAATATTATGCGTATCGTTCATTACAATGTAGTCAAACGATTAACAAAAGAAGCTAATGCTGATAACAAATTAGAAATCGGCACAATTTGTGATAGTTATTTAATGCGTTCAGATAATCTGACAGCGGCTAATATCTTCTCAAATAAAACGGGTCATCGTAATAATGTAGCTAGAATCAAGCTCAATGCTTTACGTGAACAACGACATATTTTGAATGAATTGGTCGAAGATGAAGAAATCAGTGAAAAAACAGCTTTAAAATTACGTGAAGCGATTAACTATGATGAAATGGTCTTAGTGGACCGTTTAACATAATTATAAATAGAGCACAGCCTGCATAACAAACAGGCTGTGCTTTTTCATATAGTAAGATAAAAGAAAGAACTATTATAAATTGTTAGATAGTTGAGAATAGTTAACTTTTATCTATTTAACAATTGATAAATCTTGTAAAAGAAAGGTTTAATCGGTTTAATAAAGTCGCCGACATATTCTTCAACATGGGCATTAAAGCCTTCTTTGAATTTTTGAACACCGAAATCTTCAGCATCTTCACTGAAATCTCCTGTAATACCGTAAAAATTATAGCGATCAATACCTTTATTTTTCGCAAATTGAATCATTTCCCATTGGAGTCTGTACGCACCCATATAGGCATTGTATTTAGGGTTTGAACCGCTGGATAGGTAGTAAACTTCATGAGGGTTATAGATATAGTAAGCTGCAGCTAAGTCTAATACAGGTCCATCTGTTTCTATCAATTTTTTCGTTTCAGTAATTTTTCGTTCTTGTGCTGCTAATTGCTTTTGGTATTGCGCATATTTATTTTTGTTTTTCTTAGAATTAGGGTTTTCTTTTAATGCCGCTTGAACATTTTCAATATCTGTATTTAACTCAGCGACTTTCGCATTTTGTGCCTCTAATAATTCTTCTAAATCGATGTAAGCCAGCTTTAACATACTGTTATCAGCGTATGTTTTCTGCATTCTTTCAAAATAACTTTGATCTCTGAATTTGAAGCCGTGTTTTTCTTCAGCCATTTTAAATAATTTAAAAAATCGATCTGTTTCATCAATTGATAAATCACGGACTTTCACCTGCATTTCATAGGTTTTCTTAATATTATGGCGTGTTTGATAATCCATTTCTTTTAACAATTGTTTTTCATCTTTGTTTTCTAGGTTTAAGACAGACAACCATCTGATCTGACTTGTTTGAGAATAACCTGTAGTAAACCCTTGATGACGGTAACCTAATAAATTCATCACATTCATAAAAGTTTCGTTATCATAAGATTCAAGGATTTCTCCGTCACAACTTCGAATATTTTCTAACAGGTAAGGATCAGTTAAAGCATATAAGCAGTTATGCTTTTTTAGATATGTCGTTAAGTTTTCATAAAAAAATCTGACTAACTCATGGTCTTTAAAGTTCATGACTGGACCGCGATGTGTATAGAAATATTTAAAGAACTTTAAACAACGTGCCTCAGTCAGTAAACAAGCAGCTAATACATCACCTGTTTCATTTTTTACGCCGACTAAATGTACATTATTTTGATGCTCATTTTGATAATTGAAATGTGAGGATGATTGGGTATAATGTGATGCGTTTTCATTAACAAAATTTTCAAATTCTTGAATGTTTAACTTAGAAAAATTCAAAAAAAGACCTACTTTCATATAGAGTTTTTTAACATTGATTAGATATACACAAAAAAATCGATTGATTAAGTAACCGCAATTGTTAACTTATCAACCGATATCAATATTGTTTAAAACTAAGCGGAGGGAGAAGGATTCGAACCAACGCAAGCACTGACGTGCTCCTAATTAATAAATAAATATTAACCCCCTTAAACCAGACTTGGGTATCCCTCCATGAATAACTAAATTAATCATAACTTTAGTTTTTCTAAAAGTAAAGGAAATTTATAAATATTTTGTAGATAAACAATTGAAGATATTTAAAGAAATATAATAAATGACTAAATTTTTTGTTGTTTATATTTAAAAGGGTGAAGATGTGATCTTGTGATGAAAGATTGAGTGAATTAAACACAAAAAAAGCGACAGCTCTTGAGGGGAACTGTCGCTTCGAAAATCGATGTCATCGCAAGCACCGATTTTCTTAAAGTGGTGTGTGGTCCAGTGGGAGGAAAGACCACAGCTTATTTATGTTTAGGATAGATTATTTATGGATTAGCGGAAATGGAATGGACATACTAGGAGGTCTTTTTCCGCTAATTGAAAGGATAAATTGTTTACTTCATGCTTTGATGAACGGTTTCAATGTTAGATTCCATCATTTTGTAGTAGGAATCTCCTTTACTGCCTTTTTTGCCAATAGAGTCTGTGTAGACTTCTCCTGAAATTGGAACGCCTGTTTCTTCACTCAAGCTCTTCATGCTTTTATGATCGACACTTGTTTCGACTAATAGATTTTTCAAGTTGTGATCTTTAACGAATTTAATTGCTTGTTTCATTTGTTCAGGTGTTCCTTGTTTTTCAGTGTTAATTTCCCAAATATAGCCGGGAGTGATGCTATATTGTTTTGAGAAATATTTAAATGCGCCTTCACTTGTGATCATAGCGCGTTGATCTTTAGGAATGTCATCGAACTTGTCGTGACTGTCTTTATTTAACTTTTCAAGCTTGTTGATATAAGCATCACCTCGTTTTTCGTAGTCTGCTTTGTGTGCTTTATCATGATTGATTGCAGCTTGCTGAATTGTTTTTACATATTTGATGCCGTTCTCTAGATTTAACCAAGCGTGAGGATCTTGTTTTGTCTCATCGCCTTCAGCACCGTTCAGGTAAATTGGTTTTACATCTTTAGAAACGCGTACGACACTATCATCTTTAGTTGTTTTGCCAGCTTGGTCTAAAGCATTTTTAAACCAACCATTACCTGTCTCCAGATTCAATCCGTTATAAAGGATGATATCTGCGTCTGTTAAGGCTTTGATGTCTTTAGGTTTGACCTCATATTCATGAGGATCTTGGCCGATAGGAACTATGCTATGTATATCCGCATGGTCCCCGACTACGTTGTCGGCCATGTCATATAGTATTGAATTGGTTGTGACGATTTTAAGTTTATGATTATCAGAGGCTGTTGAGTTTGAATCTTTGCCTCCGCCGCATGCTGCTAACAGTAATAACATGATAGCTAATAATGGTACTAATTTTTTCATGATGTAACTCCTTTTTTGATTTTGAGAGTCAATTTAGAATAGATAAATGTACCGACATAAATAGCAAACGCACACAAGACAATTGTTGCACCACTAGGGATGTTATAAATGTAGCTGAAATACATACCGATTATTGAACTGATTACACTGATCAGACTGGCTACAATCATCATAGACCATAATTTCTTGGTGATGAGAAAAGCTGCTGAAGCGGGTGTAATCAACAGTGCAACAACGAGTATAATACCCACAGTTTGAATGCTTGCAACTGTCACAAGTGACAAGAGCAGCATCACAAAGTAGTGGATGGCTGTTGTGTTTAAACCGCTCATTCTACTAAAGGTTGGATCGAAAGTAGAAATCATTAATGGGCGGTAAAAAATGATGATAAGCAAGAGTACTATTATGCTGACCACAATCGTCGACCAGTATGCACTATTGGTAATCGCTAGCAAATTACCGAATAGAATATGATACAAGTTCGTCGTACTATTGATCAAGCTGATAATAATAACTCCGGTAGCTAAGAATGCTGTGAAGCTGATGCCGATGGCTGCGTCTTGTTTAGTTTTACTTCGTTCAGAAATAAAACCGATGAATAGACTGGCTAGCATTCCAGTAACTAAAGCTCCGACAAACATCGGAATTTTGAAGAGGAATGATAGTGCAACCCCTGGCAATACAGCATGGCTCATCGCATCACCCATGAGTGACAACCCTCTTAAAACAATCAGGCTGCCGACTGTTCCGCACACAATGCCGACAAAAATGGAAATAATCAGAGCGCGGTTTAAAAATTGATATTGTGTGAGTTGTTGTATAAATTCGTACATAAATTTGACTCTCTTTCTAATTCTTTAATGGCGCTGTGGTTGATTCATGAATGTCTCGTTTAATCGTTCTGTGGTCATTGCTTCTTCGCTTGGTCCGAAATAACGTAAAGTTTGATTGAGCAGAATGACACGATCGAAATAAGTAGTTGCTTTTGATAGATCATGATGCACGATTAAAATTAATTTGCCTTCGGCCTTTAAGCCTTCTATTTTACGCATAATTAATTGTTCACTCGTAAAATCAATTCCTACAAAAGGTTCGTCTAATAAGTAAAGTTCGCTCGTCGACATCAAGGCGCGTGCAACTAATACACGTTGCAGCTGTCCACCGCTTAATTGAGAAATTTGGCGTTTACGTAAATGTGTTAATTCCATTTCTTCTAATAATTGAGTTAAGCGTTGTTTAATTTGTGCAGAAGGGCGTTTAAACCACCCAATCTCTTTATAAGCGCCTGATAGTACGACATTTTCAACATCAATTGGAAAATCTAAATCTAAGTAGGCTTTTTGCGGTATGTATGTGATGTTCTTAAGTTGTGATTCGACTGGTTGATTGTTCAACAATTGGACACCTTGTGATTTAAACTCTCCGATTAACGCTTTGATTAATGAGGATTTTCCTGCACCGTTCGGACCCATAATACCGATAATTTCACCGTGAACAGGAATAGACAAGTTGATGTTTCGCAAGACATGCTTATTGCCTAAATACAAATCCAAATTCTCAATTTCTAACAATATCACACCTCCTAAAAGAATTTTTAGGGTAACCTAATTTATTTCATCATAAGACATGAATTTTCGCGTGTCAAGTCTTTTCGTGATACAATAAAGTGAATCTGGATGGAAGGAACGGTGACAAGATGTTAACGGAAGAAAAAGAAGATTACCTCAAAGCGATTTTGAATAATGGCGGCGCAACTTCATTCGTTACAAATAAAAAACTTTCTCAATACTTAAATATTAAACCCCCATCCGTGAGTGAGATGGTCAATCGTTTAGAAAAAGCGGGCTATGTAACTACCAAACCTTATAAGGGTGTCAAATTATCCGAAGAAGGTTTCAACCATACATTAGAAATTATTAAGCGTCATCGCTTATTAGAACTTTTCTTAATCGAGATATTGAAATACAACTGGGAAGAAGTGCACCAAGAAGCAGAAGTGCTTGAACATAGAGTGTCTGATTTGTTTGTCGAACGTTTAGACTCATTGTTGAATTATCCGACAACATGCCCACATGGCGGTATCATCCCAAGAGATGGTGAATTTGAAGAAATTTACAATGAATCCTTAAAAACATTCCAAGCAGGAGATCAAATCGTTATTCGTCGTGTACGAGACCGTACGAAATTATTAATTTATCTTTCTAGTAAATTTATTTCAATCGGGGATGCAGTGACGGTGATATCTCGTGATGATACTAACGAAGTTATTGCTATTCAAAAAGGGGATGACCCATTAATTATTTTAAGTTATGAAAACGCGGCACATATTTTTGGAGAATTAGCGGACGTATAAATAGAATAGGAATCAGAGTGGTTCATCATTGGCGTAATCTATTTAGGTTACGTCTTTTTTGTCGTTCTAATTAATGAGATGTATATCATTCTTTGTACCTATGGATAATTCAAAAAATCGTCATATAATAATAAAAAAGATAAAAGAGGTATAAGGATGAAGGAGAATACAGCACATCAATCAGAAAAAATAGTGTTAGTTGTCAGCTTACTGATCTTTTTGTTTATAATGATTGGGAATTATTTAAAGTTAGATTTTTTACGATATATGGATCAAACGACATTACGATGGTTTATTCAAACGTTTGGTGAACCGAAAATGCAGTTTGGTCATGGCTTTCTTAATGATTATATGAATGCACTGGCTACATATGGAGATGTTTTAACCTTTGTAGTGATGTCTATTGTCATTGCGATTATTTTATTATTCAAGCGTTACTATGTATTAAGTTTATGGTTGTTAAGCACAGTGGCTTCAGGAGGTATCTTAGGTATTATTTTTAAGGATGTCATTCATCGTCATCGTCCGTATGACCATTTGTTAGCAGATACAGGTTTTTCTTTTCCAAGCGGGCATTCATTATCTAGTACGCTGATTGTGATCATTATATTTGCGGTGTTTTTACCGAAAGTGAAACATCGTGCAATTCAAGTGACAATTGCTGGTTTGCTTTCAGTGTTATGGGCAAGTATTTTATTTTCAAGAATGTACTTTCACGCACACTTTTTAACTGATGTGATAGGCGGTGTCTCTTTAGGTATCGTTTGGGTAATGGGTGCTATATTGATATATCGCTTGTTATTCATGAAGTTGCCTCAAATCAATTTACTGCGAAAAGGTAAGATGTTTTATATAAAATAGTAAAATAAAGAAGCTTTGCGGTGTCGCAAAGCTTCTTTTGTTCATCTATTCATCTCTATTAAATTTGTTTGCCCCAAATATTTAAGTCTAAGCGTTGATTGTCGATGTGTGCGATTTGCGGCATTTCTCCCCAAAGAACGTAGCCTTGTTTTTCAAATAATTTATTACATGGTATGTTTTGTGCGAAAACATAGCCAGTTAAGAAGCGAATCCCTAACGCTTTGGCTTCTTGTTCTAGACGTTGCATCACTTTAGTACCAATACCTTTCCCACTAATCTGTTGATCCAAATAGATACTGACTTCTGCAGTTTCATCATAAGCAGGTCTGCCGTAAAAGTAATTCAGACTCGCAAAACCAATTGGGCGCATTTCTTCATCGTATACTGTAAACAATGGACGCATGGCATCGTGTTTATCAAAGACGTGTGCCATTTCTTGTTCTGTCATTTCATCAATATCTGCTGTGATGTTACGTGCAGCGATGGCTTGATTATAAACTTTTGTAAATAAAGATAAATCGACTTGTGTTGCTGGACGAAGCTTTACCATTTTTATCACCTTAATTCTGTAAAAGTAGAATAGTGATAATAGCGTACACGATATAAACGTTAAAGGCAATCCATAACAAACTGAAAATTACGACAGGGATGCCGGTTAATTGACGTAAAGCTAAACCATCCCAGTCGATGACATGTTTCGTAAAAGTCAAAGTAATAATCGTCCAAGTCGATTGTAGCAACTCTCCGAACAGCACACCTAAAATAAAGTGGTAAATCAATGATAAGATAATGACAATGAATTCAGGTTGACCGTTTTGAATTAAACCATAAATCATGACTCCTAGTAAGAGCGTGAGTAAAATAGGGATACCTTTTCTAGAAGTAATCAGCACAAAATAAATAAAGATACCTAGATAGCTGAATACGAAGAGTGAAGGATAATGATAATAACCTGCAAAGAGTCCGACTGCCAACATCAACGGAGGCATCACATAACCGCCAAGTGTCGTAATTATCATCGTCACTCTACTTCTAGCTCTGGTGACCGCAAAGCCTTGTCGCGAGGTCTGTATACGTTCTCTAGGAGAAGTAACAATCACTAAATCCTCTGTATGACCGCCACTGATTTTGTTAAATAGAATATGACCGAATTCATGTGTCAGTACCGGAATGTAATTTAATATAATGTCTAGAATCGCAAAACTTGGTTTATGACGATTGCGATGCACGAATAGATAAGCAATGGCGATTAATACCACCCAATATAAATGGAGCGTCATAGAAGTGCTCAGAATATCTTTAATCAACTGCATAATTTAACCTCTTCTTGAATTAGAAAAAGTTGAGATACATGACCTCAACTTATGATTTATCTTCATTGTATGAATTTTTAGCATTTACGTCTTGCGTCTTCGGACCTATTTTAATCATTCGGCACATCTTTGATGTAACGTGCTGGATTACCTGCGACAACTTGATTTGCGGGTACATCTTTAGTGACGACGCTGCCTGCGCCGACAACAACATTATCGCCAATGGTAATACCTGGCAAAATAATCGCACCTGCGCCGATCCAAACATGATTACCGATTGTTATAGGGTAGCCTAACTCTAGTCCAGCGGCACGTGTTTTAGGATTTAAAGGGTGAGTTGCGGTAATCAACTGAACGTTAGGACCTAAGAGTACGTGATTGCCAATCGTAATTTTTGCGACATCTAACATCGTCGCATTAAAGTTCGCATAGAAATGGTCTCCAATTGTAATGTTATAACCATAGTCAAAGTGGATATCTGGCTCAATGAAGACTTCTTCACCGCAAGCCCCTACACTTTGGCGGAATAAATGCATACGTTCTTTAATAGAAAAGGCATTGTTGATTGCTTTTGTTGCGTGGCGTGCTTTATGACGTTCCTTTACTAACTCAGGATCTCTTGAGTCATAGAGCTGACCGCTCAACATTTTATCTTTTTCACTTGTCATAGTATCTAACCTCTTTGATTCTCATAATAAATTCAGATTACCACTTATAGTGAGGAATGCAATCAATTCAACTGGCGTGTATAATAAGATGAAATGAACTTTTATTAATCAGAGGTGCAAGTTAGGAGTTTGAAGCGATGAGTATTCAACATAAGCATAAACAGAATAAAGTAGATATTTTGTCTGTTCAATTTGATAACGTCACAATGGACGAGATGAAAGAAGCGGTCATGCATTTTAGAGAAACAGATACAACTGATAACATGTTTGTTGTGACTGCAAATCCTGAAATTGTAGATTACGCATTAGATGATCGAAGTTATTATGATTTAATCAGTGAAGCAGATTATATCATTCCAGACGGATCAGGGATTATTCAAGCAGGCAGAATATTAGGTACCCCGTTAAAAGAACGTGTGCCAGGTATCGAATTTATGGCAAAGTGTTTAGAAATTGCTGAGCGTTATCATCAGCGTGTCTTCTTATTAGGTGCATCTGAAGCTGTAGTCGCAAAAGCCAAACAAGAGCTACAACATCGATATCCTCATGTGACTTTCGATGCACATCACGGTTATATTGACTTAAAAGATGAACAAGTGGTTCGTAAAGTAAGTAAATTTAATCCAGATTATGTTTTTGTCGGTATGGGTTATCCTAAACAAGAACAATGGATTAAACAACACCGTCATCGCCTTCAACATACATTACTGATGGGTGTCGGCGGATCCATTGAGATTTATAGCGGTACAAAAAAGCGTGCACCTCTATTCTTCCGTAAAACGAATCTTGAATGGTTCTATCGCTTGATTACAGATTGGAAACGTATGGCAAGAATGCGCAGATTACCTAGATTTGTATCCAAAGTTTTTCGTAAACGTTTGAAGCGTAAATAATATTTAAATGAGCCTTCTCTAACAATACAGAAAAGTTAGAGCAGGCTTTTTTATGAACAAAATATGATATCTACATAATGTGTATTGAATATTTAGAAAAATAAAGTAATATTGTATCATTCACATATGAAGTGTCTTGATAAGCATGATTGAGACATGATTTGTGACAATCATTTCTTTAAGAGCATAAACAACAAACATCAAGAGGTGACAACATGAAAAAGGGATTCTATTATTGATTTTCGATTTAGTTTCGACCTTTGGTTCGGAAATCTTTTTCTTTGCTTGTTCGTTTTATATTTTAAGAGAAACAAGCAATGGTGCATTATACGGTTTTGTTATAGGTATGATGGCTGTAGTTCAAATTGTGTTAGGTCCAATTATGGGGAACCTAGCCGATTATAAAAGTAATCGAAAGATGATCTTCATTGCGCAATTATTAAGCGTGCTATCCATCACTGTGTTTTTAGTGGGGTATCAAAATCATTTATGGGCACTGGTTATTTTAATGATGATGCTTACTGCGACTGATGTGCCAGTAGGTTTAATCATTGAATCTAATTTAGCGAAGATAACAGGGGAGCAATTAGAGCGCTTTGTGTCTTTAAGGAATATTGTAATTATGGCCACATCATTCTTAGCGCCAGTAATCGGCGGTATTGTGGTAGGATTCCTTTCTATTGAACAAATGGGATATGTGATTTTAGTGACTGAATCACTCGCCATGTTGACGATAGCATTTATACCTTTAAACAGACATGTGGAAAAAGAGAACCAAGCTTTCATCAATAATTTCAAAAAAGGTTTTCACTACATATGGGCTAAAAAGGATTTAGCGACGATGGTGGTTTATTTGGCAGTGATTAATATTATTTTGTATGCGATACCGATTGGCATTTCAATGTTAGCCATTCAAAAGATGCATGTATCTTCAAGTGCATTTGGATGGATAGAGGCTTCTTTAACAATCAGCATGGTGTTAGGCAGTATCATTCTTGCGATTTTCCCGCCTAAACAAAATTTACGTTTATATTTAATTGGATCGAGCTACACGATTGCGATGATTTTCTTTGCGTTGGCATTGATTACGATGATGGCAATGGGAAATTTAGCTGGGGTGTTAGCGTTAATTGGCGTTTATATTGTATTAGGTTTCAGCGCACAATACAGTAATATTCCACTTCAAATCTACTTCCAAAAACGTATCGAGGAAAGTTATAAAGCAAGGGTCTTCTCTGTCAGCTTTGCGCTCAGTCAATTCACCAAACCTTTAAGTATTATGTTCTTCAGCTTTATTCTTGGTTTCAATTACACGCTTGTATTTCTGATTACAGGATTAGTTTTCGTCATGATAGTAGTTGTATTTACTAAAATTGTGCCAAAAGATGTGTTTGATAACGGCATCAACATGCCATCAAAAGAAGGGGTATAATAGAAATAAATACAAGCAGAGGAGTGACATGCGTGGCAAGACATAAAATTTATGATATGGCATTCGCAAGTGTTTATCCGCATTATGTGACAAAGGTTGAGAAAAAAGGGCGTACAAAAGATGAATTGCATGAAGTAATCACTTGGTTAACAGGATATGATGAAGCAGGTTTACAACAAGTATTAGATGAGCGAGTACCGTTTGAAGATTTCTTTGCGCAAGCACCTGACTTAAATCCGAACCGCAAGTTAATTACGGGTGTCATTTGCGGCATTCGTGTTGAAAACATTGAAGCACCTTTAATGCAGGAAATTCGCTATTTAGATAAGATCGTAGATGAGCTCGCAAAAGGTAAGCCATTAAATAAAATAATGAGGAAATGATTTAAAGAATAAAACGTTTTCAAGTTTTACAAAATGATGAACTTATAAAAAATATATTGCAGAATCGTAATCGTTACGATACAATGTACTTAATTTAAAAACGGATTCGATGAAAAAGATATGAAATACAAGATTTAAGTCAGAGATAGAAAGTCAGCGGCTGGAAGCTTTCTAATTACTTAAACTGTGTTTTACTCCTTTTGAGATGTATGTGAAAGCATACCGACTAATGGCATGTTACGCCATTCTAATGAGGAAGCAAGTTGAGACTTCTAGGAGAGCAACTCTTATTTTAAGTCTTATTTAAGTACTTGTTTCGAATGTGGGTGGTACCACGAGCATAAACTGCACTCGTCCCTGTTATCAGAGGATAAGTGCAGTTTTTTTATTGAATAAAATCAACCATTAGAATTTAAGGAGGCAATAATTATGGCAGAACAAGTTATCGTTACTTTACCAGATCAACGCAAATTGGAGGTGGCACAAGGCACAACACTTTACCAAGTTGCGCAACAAATCGGCAGTTCTTTTGCGAAAAAAGTTGCGGTTGCGAATGTGGACGGCACATTATATGGTTTGAACGAATACATCGGAGAAGATTGCCAAGTTGAATTCTTGACATATGAAGATGAAAAAGGGTTAGAAGCCATTCGTTATACTTTAGGTTATTTAGCAGGTGAAGTCCTAGAAAAACACGGTGCAAAAGTTGCGGGATTCGGTGTAAACAAAGAACAATTCTTTGTAGACTTCAAACCTGAAGAAAACTTGAAAGCAGCGGATTTAGAAAAAGTTTCTAAAGACATTCAAAAAGCAGTAAGCGCCAATCATCCTATTGAAATCCGTGAATTATCTAAATTAGACGCATTAGACCAATTTAGTGAAAATGCCTTTATGCAACATCATATTGAACAAGCCTCAGAACCTGTGAAAGTTGCGGTTCATGGAGACTATGCAGCAGTCATCGACCAACCTTTAGTGCATAATTTATCTAAAGTGAAAAACTTCAGTTTGCAAGCCGTATCTGCGACTAACTGGTTAAGAGATGTGAATAACGAAGCGTTACAACGTGTTTCTGGTTTCGCGTTCGCAGATGCAAAAGCCTTAGAAGACCATCAAGCATTTATTGATAAATATGAACAAGTGAACCATCGTCGTTTAGGTAAAGAACTAGATATCTTCTCATTCTCAGAATTTGCGCCAGGTATGCCATTCTATGCGCATAACGGCCAAGTGATTCGTTTGGAATTACAAAATATGTTGAGACAATTACAGTTTGAAGCGGATTATGAAGAAGTCTATACTCCATTTATCATGGACGAAACTTTATGGAAAAACAGTGGACACTGGGATCACTACCAAGACAATATGTACTTCACTGAAGTTGATGAACAAACTTATGCGTTAAAACCAATGAACTGTCCTGGACATATGTTGATTTACAAAAATCATTTACATTCATATCGTGATTTACCAATTCGTATGGCTGAGTTCGGACAAGTACACCGTCATGAATTAAGCGGTTCTTTAAATGGTTTATTCCGTGTAAGAACATTCAACCAAGATGATGCACATATCTTTGTACGTCGTGACCAAATCGAATCAGAAATCTTAGATGTCTTAGGTTTGATTCATAAAGTTTATAGTGTCTTCGGCTTCGATTACAGTATTGAACTTTCTACTCGTCCAGATGACTTTATGGGTGAAATCGAACTTTGGGATTTCGCTGAACAATCATTAGAAAATGTATTGAATCAACATGGTTTTGAATATACAGTCAATGAAAAAGACGGCGCGTTCTATGGTCCTAAAATTGATATTCACATCAAAGACGCATTAGGACGTAGTCACCAATGCGGTACTGTACAACTAGATTTCCAAATGCCTGAAAAATTCGATTTAACTTTCGTTAATAAAGACGGAGAAAAAGAACGTCCAGTGGTTATCCACCGTGCAATTTACGGTTCTAGCGATCGTTTTATCGGTATCTTACTTGAACACTTTGGCGGAAACTTGCCATTATGGTTAGCACCTGTACAATTAGAAGTGATTCCTGTCAATGCAGACTTGCATTTAGATGCGGTAAAAGACTTGAAACGTCAATTGAAAGCTGAAGGCTTCAGAGTAGATCTAGATCTTTCAGACGAAAAAATGGGTTATAAAATCCGTCAAGCACACTTAAGAAAAGTACCATATACACTTGTTGTGGGAGATAACGAAGTAGAAAATGGTACAGTTGCGGTAAGAAAACGCGGTGCTTCTGAAGAAACTAGCGTAGATGTGAAAGACTTCATCGAACAATTGAAAGCAGAAAGAGATGTTTTAAACTCAGTAGAGTAAGTTTAAAACGATAATTGAATATAAAAAATACGCATTGCAGTAGAAAGGGTAGCTGCAATGCGTTTTATTTTTAAGGGTTATTATTTTATAGTTTCATGTGTTTCAATTAAGTAGTTGAGGGAGCTTAATTGAACACAGGTTTTTTGACATTTTTATTAATGAGGGTAGGATTCAGAATGCAGGGCTAATCACGTTCTGAATCGTCGTGTGATTTTCAAGATTGAGTTTAAACGTTTTGTTTGGGCTCATTTCCATATAACAGGTGTGCGTTTGATCGATGATTATCATTCAGAGCGACTTAAACTCTGTTTTATTTGAGTAAGGGTTGTGTTGTAAGTTTGAAATAGTAACGTGAAGCATAAGAAAGTTGAGGGCACTGCTGGTGGTGATGAATTGTGGGAATTCAATCAGCAGAATATATGCATTGTTACCTTATTTCAATACTTAGCGCGTTTTAAATTTTTAACGCAGTTTTATTTTAACCATCAATTGCTGTTATAGGCATACTGATTACTATTTGGCACTTAATTTGAACTTACCGGTTGTTGTTAGGGTTATTGTGTAGCTATGACAGCATCTTGCAATGTTTATGATTAGCTTTTTCAATCAAACATTTTAAAACAGGAGGTTGCAAGAGAATTGTTGCTGTATCAGCTTTGTGCGTATAGAATGGGCTGTTTTCTTATACGTAAAGCACATTGTTATAATTGGGCTGTTTTCAATAGACTACTATAGTGGTGAGTGTAGCGTATTGAAAATTTTTATAGAAATGAATGGTTGTTTAATAAGGTAAGTTCAATTTAATGTTATATGGAAATAAAAAAACTCGCTCCTGTTTACATGCATCACCTCCTTGAAAAGTCTTTACGAGTTTCAAAGTAGGTTAGTAAACAGCACCGAGTACCTTACACCAATCCTAATATATTCTATTACGATTCAATATTGCGATCGAACACGAATATTGAAATGACTTCATCATCTTCTAAATTAACATCTGTAAATAGTTTTACAAATTTCGCGCCTACCAATTCTTCCATTTCTGTAGGTGGATGTTGGTTGTAAAGTTGTTTAATTTCTTCTGTACGTCCAAATTTAAGCATTCTTTCGAATTCCTTACTTTGAGTATTACGCAAATAGAAGTTTTCAACTTTACTTAGGCTTCCTGTCATATGGGCAACCGCCCAGTTATCTTTGAAAAACACTTTGATTTGTTCGGGACCTTTGCCGATGTGTTCTTTACGATACGCACGGACAAGGTTCGCAAATGCTTGTGTCTTATTTTGTTTAGCTATATCAATCACCTGCTTACTTGAGAAATGATATGACATATTGAAGTTCAGGCTGATTAGATTTCAATATTTTGATACACCTTCACTTTAAAGAAAATGAAGTGTGCAGCAAGACTATTGAAATGATTACTTGTATCAAAATGTCATTGTATGAGAGCATCCGACATTAATCAAGTGTGCAATATTATTTTGCCTGTTGTTAATACACTTGTACTTAATGGTAATACTTTTTTTCTTTGATTTAAAGAGGTTTGCCTAAAGTTTTTTAAGTAAAAAGATTCAGAAATATCAATATCGCTTTAAAAGAGTGAAGTAGAAGAAGAAAAGAAAAAGCAGTTTATACTGCGATTTCTTTTACAGCTTCAATTGTTTATTTCATCACAAATCTTTCTTCGTCTAAGTTTTTACGGAAAGCTTTTTGGTCTGCTTTAGATTTCTTTTTAAAGTCTTTAAGGAATTGTTCGTACTTAGGCAATACTTCCTCAACTTCACCGAATTGTTTCAAGCGTCCACCTTCAATCCAAGCGATTTTTGTACAGAATTGACGGACTTGGCCGATGTTATGGCTGACGAAGAAAATCGTTTTGCCTGCTTCTTTAAATTCGTGGATTTTGTCTAATGATTTTTGCGTGAATGTTTGGTCTCCGACAGACAACGCTTCGTCAATCACTAAAATATCTGGATCAATCGTGACGTTGATAGAGAAACCAAGTTTAGCACGCATACCACTTGAATACTTTTTAACGGGTTGGTAAATAAACTCTCCCAGTTCACTAAATTCAACGATTTTAGGTGTGAGCTTTTTAATTTCTTTACGTGTAAAGCCCATGCACAACATTTTAAATTCAATATTTTCTAATCCTGTCAATTGTGCGTTAAGCCCTGCATTGATCGCAATAACACTGACTTCACCATTTTTCTCAATTGAACCTGCAGTGTTGGATAAAGATCCGCCGATAATATTGCTGAGGGTTGATTTGCCTGAACCGTTGATGCCGACTAAACCGATAATATCACCTTTATACGCTGTCATTGAGACATCTTTTAACGCGTAAAATGTTTTGTTCTTATGATTAGGAATGAGCGCATCTTTGATTCGTTCTTTGTTATTACGATAGATACGATATTCTTTTGTAATATTATCCATCTTTACAGATACATCTTTCATTGTATAACCTCTTCCTTAACCTCTATTTACTCTATTATAGTACATATTGCGATGCCGAGCGGTCAAAACGCATATGAATTCTTCAACGCTATAAATTTTACCATTTCTTGAAGAATTGGTCATTATTTTCGTCGTTAAAGTCATTTCTTTGCCATTAGTAATGAAAATTATTCCATTCTATATTATAATTACGTATAATGTTGAGATGGATATATTTCAAGCATAGAGAAAAAATTACATAAGCATATGTAATGAAATGCGCAAATCGTTTGAAAGCGTGGTTTGAACATGGGAGCATTAATAACTGTTCTGAAAGAACATATTAAAGGATTTTATTTGATCCACAGGTTAGCACAATTTGAGTTGAAAATTGCTAACCATAATAACTACTTAGGTATGGCGTGGGAGTTAATTAACCCGCTTATCCAAATTTTAGTCTACTGGTTCGTGTTCGGATTCGGGATTCGTACAAACGCACCGGTTGATGGGATACCCTTCATCTTCTGGATGCTTGTCGGTATCAGTATGTGGTTCTTTATCAACCAAGGAATATTAGATGGGACACGCTCGATTGTATCGAAATATAATCAAGTGGCGAAAATGAATTTCCCGTTATCGATTATTCCGACGTATACCGTAACTGCAAAATTATATGGACATTTAGCATTACTCGGGATTATTATTATTTTCTGTATCGCTTCAGGTATTTATCCGACGATACATATTATTCAGTTATTCTTATACGTACCATTTGCGTACATTGCTACAAGTGCTGTCGCAATCTTAACTTCGACTCTAGGTGTATTAATTCGTGATACACAAATGATGATGCAAGCGTTAATGCGTGTATTATTCTATGCATCACCAATTTTATGGGTCGCTAAGCCAGGTTCGATTGTACAAAAGATTCTGATGTTGAATCCGATTTATTTCATCGCAGAATCATACCGTGCAGCAGTACTGTATCATAACTGGTATTTTATTGATCATTGGCAATTAGCACTTTACAACGTATTTATTGTAGTATTTATATTCTTTGTAGGTTCGATTCTGCACATGCGCTACAGAGATCAATTTGCAGACTTTATGTAAGATTATTTAAGAGTAAACTCCAAGCATGTTTTAGCGTGTTTGGAGTTTTTTTTAAAAAAGCAGAGGTGAAAAACATGAGACAAGTCATCAAGAAGCTGTATTTAACCATTATCAATGTATTTAATACATTATGGTTCAATAAAAAAATCGATACGCATCATATTGTGTTGTTTATGAGCTTTAAAGAAGATATATGGCCTTTAGTTCAAAGGTTTCATAATGAAGGTTACCGTTTAACTATCATCGGTAAAGAAAAAGATAAACAACAAGTTGCACAATTATCAGGTGTTGATTATGTCATCAACAGTAATAAAAACGTTATTGCGCAATTAAAAGCATTAGCCACTGCTAAAGTTATTTTTGTCGATAATTACTATTTGTTAATGGGAGGTTATCGCAAGAAAAAAGGACAGACTGTCATTCAAACATGGCATGCGGCAGGCGCCTTAAAGTACTTTGGCCTAAAAGATCATGCGGTCGATTTGTCTAACAAGAAAATGGTAGATCAGTATTTGAAAGTATATCATGCGACAGATTACTATCTCATAGGTGGCGATCCAATGGAAATTTGTTTTAGAAATGCTTTTAGTGCAACACCTGAACAAATGTTACGCTTTGGTTTGCCTAGAATGCAACAGTACTTTACAGTTAACTTAGAACAACAAAAAGAAAAGTTGAAACAACAGTATGGGATTAAAGATAAGCTTGCAGTATATGTACCGACATACAGAGAACATCAAGCAGCGAACAGAACGATTGATGCACAACATTTTGAACAGGAGTTGCCAGGCTATACAATTATCAATAAATTACATCCAGCTGTAAGACAAGGGTCTACATCTGATATTGAGACACAACACTTGTTCTTGATGGCAGATGTCATCATTACAGATTATAGTTCACTTGCGATTGAAGCGAGTTTATTAAATAAACCTGCCTTATTTTATGTTTACGATCAAGCGGAATATGAAGCGGATCGTGGTTTGAATCATTACTATTGGCAAATTCCTGAAAACTATAAAGCATATAATGAGGCAGAGTTGCTGCATAAATTAAAAGAAGGTTTAGAACATTATCCGCCGCTCTTTAATGAATGGCATGATTACAATACGGATGAAACTTTAAATCAGATATCAAATTATATAAAAGAATTGGTGAAACGATGAAAATTTCTATTATTATTCCAGTTTATAACTCAGAAGAAGTCATTAAGAAAGCAGTCAGTTCCATTGATACGAAATACGATCATGAAATTATTTGTATTAATGATGGTTCTACAGATGGCACACTTGAAGCACTTGAAACAATTCAAAAAGAAAATAAGCACGTCAAAATTATCAGTCAATCTAACAAAGGCGCAGCGGCTAGCCGTAATGTCGGCTTATCTCATATTACAGGCGATGTCTTCATGTTTTTAGATGCTGATGATGAATTTTTACCGAGCCGTATCGATGTGATGGCACGTCGTTATGAACAAAATGACGATGTTGAAATCGTGATTGGACAAACAGGACGTGATTATCATGGTGAATGGCGTACTTTCCCGACACATGAAGAAATTAAAAAAGATGAAGTTGTGAATTTAGCGCAATGCCCAGCGATGCTGCAATCTATTGGACCAAGAGATAAGATGTTCAGCGCACGTTTCAAAGATTTACGTTTTGATGAGGACATTGTTTTTTGTGAAGAACATACATTTATGGCACATGCATTTAATCAAGCACATGATATTCAATTGTTACCAGATATTATTGCGGGCTATAATGTACGTGAGAACTCGATTACAGCACGCAGTGTTGAGCGTTTCTTTGATTATATGCACGATGCTTATATTGTACGTGGCCGCGTGATGGATTACTTGAGACTTCGTAATGTACAACAATATTATAGCTATCGTATGGATGAATTGATTGTCAGTTATATGCTTCAAGCTTATGTGACAGAAAAACCAAAAGTGACACAAGAATTATTAGATACAGTTATCCAATACATTGAAGGTATGCAAAAGACGCATTATGATGGCGATGCATTATTTAGAATTGTCAAAGTGATGGAAGGCGGCTGTAAAGGTTGGACGTTGCATTATTATCGTCAATGGCGTGAAGCGTTGAACAAAGTAGGCATCGGACGTCCGAACTATTTAGCGTTCAAAGCACAATTAGTGCCTAAACAATCAGCTTTTAGAGGGCGTGCTGCTTTAAAAAGCGCGTTAAAAAAATAAGCGAACTTACAATTTTAATATGAATTGAAGAGTGAAATGTGTTATTTTTTTACAGTAACTAAAATTGTGAAGGAGGGTTTAAATTTGAAGAGAGTTATTACGTACGGTACATATGACTTATTGCATTATGGTCATATTGAATTACTGAGAAGAGCGAGAGAAATGGGAGATTACCTGATTGTGGCACTCTCTACAGATGAATTTAACCGCATTAAAAATAAAAAATCTTACTACAATTATGAACAACGAAAAATGATGTTGGAATCTATTCGTTATGTAGACTTAGTCATTCCTGAGGATGATTGGGGTCAAAAAGAACGTGATGTGGAACGTTATGATGTAGATACTTTTGTCATGGGTCATGATTGGGAAGGCGAATTCGACTTCTTAAAAGACAAATGCGAAGTGATTTACTTAAAACGTACAGAAGGTATTTCTACGACACAAATCAAAAAAGAATTATATGGTAAAGATGCCAGATAAAATAAAAACAGAGGTATAATCGCCAAGGCTTGGCAGTCATACCTCTGTTTTTGATTTGTATTTAAAATTTCAACATTATTTCTTACGTCCGAATGATGAAATAATCATATATACGACGATGGCTAGTGCTGCGACAATAAATGCAACGCCAAGGCTCGTTAGAATCGGATGTGAACTCCAAGAAGATTCTGCGAATGTTGTTGCTTTTCGCATCAATGGACGTTGAACATCTACTGATGGCGGGCCATAATCTTTTGAGATAAATTGTCGGTCATAGTCTAGATGAAGCTTGCCATCTTCTACGACGAATTTATAATCTTCTTTTTTAAGATTGCTTGGAACAACATCGTATAAATCTTTTTTCACGTAATAGGTTTTATTATTGATTTTGTGTTGTCCTTTAGACATAACTTTAACGTATTTATATTGTTCAAATGAACGATTGATTAAACTGTTGCCCATTTTATTACGTTCTTTATCTCCGCCTAGATGTTCGAAGTCACCTGCACCCATCATAGCTTGATCAATACGGAAGCCATCACGCTTAGTACTTAATGTGTGGTTGTAATCAGCGATGTCGCTTGATCCGGTTTTTAAACCATCTGTACCAGGTAAGCTCAATTCAGAACCTTCAAGCGACCAGTTGAACGTATAATATGTTACACCGTGTTGAGTTGGTGAGATTGCTTTAGTAAATTTAAGCACTTTGGGTGTATCTTGCACGACACGTTGTGATAAAATCGCGAAATCTCTTGCGGTTGATGTACTAGACATTTCATCTTTATAACGTTTTGGCGCAAAACTTTTTAATAAGTTATTTTCAGCGCCTGTCGGATTTACAAAGTGTGTATGGTTCATTCCGATTTCTTTAGCTTTTTCGTTCATCTTGTCGGTAAAATCAGATGTGGAATCAGAAACTTCATTTGCTAAAATCAATGCAGCCGCATTACTAGAGGCTGAAACCGTAATTTGAAGCAATTCACTGATGGTATAAGCTTCACCAGGATATAATTTGGTATTACTTAACTCTGGAAGGGTAGACATCGCATAATGTTTATCAGTGATTTTCACTTTGTCATCTAACGATAATTTACCTTCTTTAACAGCTTCTAACGTCAGGTACATTGTCATCAATTTCGTCATTGAAGCGGGGTACCATTTCTTATCCATATGATAGCTGTAGAGTACTTGCCCGGTTTGACTAATGTTCACAGCACTTTCTGGTTCAAAACCTTCTCCGATATTTTGACCGCGTTCATTAGCGATTTGGACAGGTGATTTGGTTTCAGTGTCCGCATCAGAAAATGGTGTTATAATGGTACTTACGAAGAATATTAACAGTGTCAGTATTACTATCTTTTTCATTATGTATGTTTCAGTCCTTCAACAATAATAGTTTCACAGTAAAACTATTTTATCATAAAAGTAGTTTGATACAAGGGAACAATAAATATATGAAAATTATGCCTATTTTAGACGTCAGTCTGACGGTTGTCTGACCGAAGGGTGCCCGGACGTCTAAAATCATGTAAAAGTCGGGACTATGCATCATAATTTAAGAAGAAACATAAAACTATAATTGAGGTAAGCGTGAAAAATGAAACAGACTAACAAAACATCTAATCCACTCTTATTCTTATTGAAGAAACTGACATGGCCAGTCGGCTTGATTGCGATTGCAGTATCTATTTCTTCCTTAGGGAGCATCAGTGGTTTAATTGTCCCTTTATTTACTGGAAGAATGGTTGATAAATTTACTGGCGAATCCTTCAACATGCAGTTTATTTTAATCTTTATTGTTGTGTTTGCGTTGAATGCAGTCTTAAGCGGAATCGGCTTATACTTATTAAGTAAAATCGGTGAAAAAATTATTTATGCGATTCGTACTGTTGTATGGGAACACATCATTCGTTTAAGAATGCGTTTCTTTGATGTGAATGAAAGTGGACAGTTAATGAGTCGTTTAACAGATGACACTAAAGTGATTAACGAATTTGTTTCTCAAAAATTACCGAATGTGCTGCCTTCTATTATCACATTAATCGGTTCATTGATTATGTTGTTTATTATGGATTGGCAGATGACGCTATTAACTTTTATTACGATTCCTTTATTTGTGATTATTATGATCCCTTTAGGACGTGTCATGCAGAAAATTTCTACACGTACACAAGCAGAAATTGCGAACTTCAGTGGTTTGCTTGGACGTGTATTAACGGAAATGCGTTTAGTTAAAGTTGCCAATACGGAACAAGTTGAACTAGATAAAGCACATATAAATTTAAAAGAAATTTATAAGCTGGGTCTGAAACAAGCGAAAATTGCGGCAGTCATCCAACCGATTTCCGGTTTGATCATGTTGTTAACAATCGGGATAATTCTTGGTTTCGGAGGTATCCGTATTTCATCAGGCGCGATTACTGCAGGAACACTTGTTGCGATGATTTTTTATGTTATTCAAATGTCGATGCCGCTTGTGAACTTGTCGACATTGATGACAGATTATAAGAAAGCAGTCGGAGCAAGCAGCCGTATTCATGAAATCATGCAAGAACCGTTAGAAGAAGTCTACATGCCTACGGGTCAATCTTTAGGTAATGGTGACATCGCATTTAAAGAAGTTTCATTTGGTTATGATACAAAAGAAGTCTTACATGATTTGAATTTTGACATTCCAAAGGGTAAAGTAACTGCATTTGTAGGGCCATCAGGATCAGGAAAAAGTACGATTTTCAATTTAATAGAACGAATGTATGACGTGACACACGGAGACATCCTTTATAATGATGTTTCTATCTATCAATTACCGCTATCGGATTGGCGTAATAAAATTGGTTATGTCATGCAGTCTAATGCGATGATGAGCGGTACAATTCGAGATAATATCTTATATGGTATCAACCGAAAAGTGACAGATGCTGAATTAATGCAGTATACACAATTAGCGAACTGTCACGAATTCATTACAGATTTTGATGAGGGATACGATACCTTAGTCGGTGAACGCGGCTTGAAACTTTCTGGTGGTCAACGTCAGCGTATTGATATTGCGCGCAGCTTTGTGAAAAATCCTGATATTTTATTATTAGATGAAGCGACCGCAAATTTAGATAGTGAAAGTGAAAGAAAAATTCAAGAATCATTAGAAACATTAATGAAGGAACGTACAACTGTGGTAATCGCACACCGTCTTTCTACCATTATGAAAGCTGATCAAATTATCTTCTTAGATGGTGGACGTGTGACGGGTATTGGTAAGCATCATGAGTTAATGCAGTCGCATGAAAAGTATAAAGAATTTGTGATGACACAAAAACTGACAGATTAATGATAAAGGTTGAGACAAGAAGAAAAGTCTCAACCTTATTTTTATAACAAAAGAGATATATAGACGAATTATGACAATCATATTTATTGCAAGAATTTTTGTTTCATTTCTCAAAAATCTAATTCAAAGGTAACAACCAACATGATATACTAAAAAAGCACTTAAATTTTTTACAATTTGTAAATACGAAATATCTCAAGTAACAGGCGGACATTGTAAGGATTATAGGGAATTCAATCGGGAGGTTATGATTCTGTCAGTGTAGACTTGTACATAATAAAATAATAGAAATGGCGGGTGTAAAATGTATTTACTTATCAACATTGTTGGTTTGATTGTATTTTTAGGTATTGCAGTGCTCTTCTCTAGAAATAGAAAAGCGATCCAATGGAAATCAATTGGTATCTTAGTCATTGTAAACTTATTCTTAGCATGGTTCTTTGTCTTCTTCCCATGGGGAAATGCGGCAGTTTCTAAAATGGCAGATGGTATTGCATGGCTGATTGAATCAGCGAACGCTGGTACAGGGTTTGCGTTCAAAAGCTTTGTAGATACGAAAGAAATAGATATGGCGGTTGCAGCCTTATTCCCAATTTTACTCGTAGTACCTTTATTCGATATTTTAATGTACTTTAATATTTTACCTAAAGTTATCGGTTGGATTGGTTGGGCGTTAGCTAAAATTACACGTCAACCAAAATTCGAATCATTCTTCGGTATCGAAATGATGTTCTTAGGGAACACAGAAGCATTAGCTGTTTCAAGTGAACAGTTAAAACGTATGAATGAAATGCGTGTACTAACAATTGCGATGATGTCTATGAGTTCAGTATCTGGTGCAATTGTCGGTGCGTATGTAACGATGATTCCAGGTGAACTTGTATTAACAGCAATTCCATTAAATATTATCAATGCGATTATTGTTACTTCTATCTTAAACCCAGTAACAGTTGAAGAACGTGAAGATGTGATTTACCACATCCAACAAGAAGGTGTAGAACGTCAACCGTTCTTCTCATTCCTTGGAGACTCAGTTATCAACGCTGGTAAATTAGTATTGATTATTATCGCATTCGTAATCAGTTTCGTAGCATTAGCAGACTTAATTGACCGTTTACTTCACGTACTTTCAGGTACAGTAATTGGTTGGTTCAATGTGAAATTCAGCTTTGGCTTAGACCAAATTTTAGGTGTTATCATGGTGCCTTTCTCATTATTACTTGGTCTACCTTGGAGCGAAGCATGGCCAGTTGCGCAACAAATGGCTAAGAAGATTGTCACAAACGAATTCGTAGTCATGGGACAAATTTCTGATGCGGTTAAATCATATGATCCGCATAGACGTGCAGTTATTTCTACTTTCTTAGTATCATTTGCGAACTTCTCAACAATCGGTATGATTATCGGGACATTAAAAGGTATTGTTGATAAGAAAACATCTGATTTCGTTTCGAAATATGTACCTATGATGTTATTGTCTGGTATTTTAGTTTCATTACTAACAGCAGCATTCGTAGGATTATTCGCTTGGTAAGCGTATAGATAGAAGCATTGTATTCGGTAGTTGTTACTGAATATGATGCTTTTCTTTTTTAAGCAAAATGAAAACAGGTGAATGAATGTGGGGAGACACAAACATT
Source organism: Staphylococcus sp. CWZ226 (assembly GCF_018986355.1). Classification (NCBI taxonomy): domain Bacteria; kingdom Bacillati; phylum Bacillota; class Bacilli; order Caryophanales; family Staphylococcaceae; genus Staphylococcus; species Staphylococcus sp. CWZ226. The sequence continues at coordinate 123,699 of NZ_JAHMSB010000006.1, forward strand.
ACCTGCTTTCAACGGGAAATGAATTTGATGCACGTAATCAGTAAGGACTAGGTACTGATGGTGCATTCGAGCGAAAATTCTGCTTGTTTATTGTAAACAACACAAAGGAGATAACTTCCTTAATCTCTTGATTAAGGAAGTTGAAATTTATTATAGCAAAGCTTCAACACAAAGCAAACAAAATTTTCAGAATAATTAATTTAATATTAATAAACACTGTGATTCAGGGGTTTCACATTGTTGGTTAAGAGCGCCTGTGCTAGTATTTATCTTATCTACACAATTTAATAAGGGGGCGATTGGATTTGAAACGAAGAACGTGGCGTGACCTCGCACTCGTAGTATTTGGTTCATTTATGTTCTCTGCAGGGGTCAATACATTCATTATTTCCGCACAATTAGGGGAAGGCGGCGTAACAGGACTATCCATTGTATTTTATTATGCTTTTCACATTTCGCCAGCTATCACTAACTTTGTGATGAATGCGATTTTAATTGCGATTGGCTATAAGTTCTTAAGTAAGCGAAGTACGTACTTAACCATTCTTGCAACAGTGTTAATTTCAGTCTTTTTAGGACTGACTGAATCTTGGCATGTTGAAACTGGCAACATTATTGTGAATGCCATTTTCGGGGGTGCTTCAGTCGGATTAGGTATTGGCGTTATTGTACTTGCTGGGGGAACGACAGCAGGTACAACGATTTTAGCGCGTTTAGCACATAAATACTTAGACGTCAGCACATCTTACGCGTTGCTATTTTTCGACTTAATCGTTGTGGCGATTTCATTTACTGTGATTCCAGTTAATAAGTTATTAGTAACGATTATTTCACTTTATATTGGTACGAAAGTTATGGAATTCGTTATTGAAGGTTTAAATACGAAGAAGGCGATGACTGTAATTTCAAGCCGACCTGATGAAGTGGCGAAAGTTATTGACCAAAAAATCGGACGAGGGGTTACGATTATAGATGGTCGCGGTTATTACTCAAAAGAAGACAAAGAAATTTTATATGTGGTTATCAGTAAAACACAAGTTTCAAAAGCGAAACGCTTAATTCGAAAAATTGATGAGAATGCCTTTTTAGTCATCCACGATGTGCGTGATGTGTATGGTAATGGCTTCTTAGTAGATGAATAAAGGATGAGAAATCGAGGCGATAGTCTCGATTTCTTGCGTTTTAGTACATAAGAATTGTTAGGAAATCGCTCCAAAAAATGTTATAATATAGCCTATGATAATGATTATCAATTACAAGACTGTAGTTGATAAAAGTATGAAAGCTTTCACGATAATCTTTACAGGTCGTAATTATAAATAAATGCAATGAGATAAGAAATAGAAATAAATTCTGCGGCAGACCTTGAAAAGAGACAGGTGTTTCGGCAACTGTATTTAAGGTTCATGTCGTATCCAATGGAGGATGAAGTATATTGGCAAATCGTTTAAATGGTCAGCACGTAACAATCGGATATGGGGATCATGTGATTGTTGATAACCTAGATGTAGAAATCCCTGACGGCAAAGTTACGTCTATTATCGGACCTAACGGTTGCGGTAAATCAACATTACTAAAAGCATTATCTCGTCTTTTATCCGTTAAAGGCGGAGAAATCACATTAGATGGTAAAAATATTCATACACAATCTACGAAAGAAATTGCGAAGAAAATCGCCATTTTACCACAATCACCAGATGTAGCAGATGGTTTAACAGCAGGCGAATTGGTTTCATACGGCAGATTTCCACACCAAAAAGGTTTTGGCCGCTTAAGCGCTGAAGATAAAGCTGAAATCGATTGGGCGCTTAAAGTAACAGGTACGTATGATTTTAAACACAGAGCTATTAATGATTTAAGTGGCGGTCAAAGACAACGTGTATGGATTGCGATGGCTTTAGCACAAAAAACAGATATTATTTTCTTAGACGAGCCAACAACGTATTTAGATATCAGTCACCAATTAGAAATTCTTGAATTAGTTCAAGAATTGAACCGTGAACAAGGTTGTACCATTGTAATGGTGTTACATGATATCAACCAAGCGATTCGTTTCTCAGATCATCTGATTGCGATGAAAGCAGGCGAAATTGTTTCAAGCGGTGAAACACAAGAAGTCTTAACGAAAGATATTTTAGAAAGATGTTTCAATATAGATGCAGAATTAAGTACAGATCCACGTACAGGTAAACCGATGTTAGTCACATATGATTTATTGTGTAAACATTATTCGAAAGTATGAGGCACGGTAAATGAGTGATAAAGAGAGAAAAGAGAAGTATCCCAGATTTATATTGTTATTACTTTTATCATGTGTGATGTTAGGGACAATGTTGGTGCTCTCCATTTTATATGGAGATGCGCCCATTCGTCTTGGGACGATTTATGAAGCGGTTTTCCATTATAACCCTATGAATGAACAGCACAACATTATCAGTGAAATTAGAATACCTAGAGACTTAGGTGCAATACTTGTAGGTATGGCGCTTGCGGTGGCTGGGGCAGTTGTTCAAGGTGTGACTAAAAATGGTTTGGCAGACCCAAGCTTAATCGGCTTGAATGCTGGTGCCAGTTTTATGCTCGCTTTAACATATGCCTTTGTACCGCAAGCTTCTTTTAGTTTATTGATGCTTGCAGGTTTTATCGGTTCAATATTAGGCGGTACAATCGTATTGATGATGGGCCGTTCTAGAACTGATGGGTTCAATCCTATCCGTATTATTTTAGCAGGTGCTGCTGTCAGTGCATTCTTGACGGCTTTAAGCCAAGGCATTGCATTAACTTTTAAATTGAATCAAGACATCAATTTTTGGAGCATGGGCGGTGTTTCTGGCACAACTTGGGTTCAATTGAAATGGAGTACCCCTGTTATTTTAGTGACGATCGTTTTGTTAATCTTACTAAGTCGACAATTAACAATTTTAAACTTAGGAGAAAGCTTAGCTAAAGGCTTAGGACAAAATGTGCGCGTCATTCGTACAATCAGCTTAATACTAACGATGCTGTTAGCAGGTGTTGCTGTAGCAATGGTCGGACAAATTGCCTTTGTCGGTTTAATCGTGCCACATATTGTACGCTTTTTAATTGGTACGGATTATGCGAAAGTGATTCCGTTAACTGCTGTTTTAGGCGCATTTTTAGTTCTTTTAGCAGATACCGTCGCACGTATGTTAGGAGATGCGCCAGTCGGTGCGATTGTTTCCTTTATTGGCGTGCCTTACTTTATCTATTTAATTAGAAAAGGAGGTCGCTCAATATGATAGAAGATAAATTACGAAGACGTCAGTGGCTGGCTTTATTAATTACGAGTGTCCTTTTGTTTGCGGCCTGTGTTTGGAGTATCACTTCAGGTGAATATCAAATGTCTATCGGCACGTTCTTTAAAACTTTATTTGGTTTAGGTGACTATACGGACAGCTTGATTCTACTAGATTTTAGACTGCCGAGAATGTTAGTAACGATTCTGGCAGGTGCTGCATTAAGTTTAAGCGGTGCGATGATGCAGAGTGTAACCAATAATCCACTAGCTGAACCTGGTATTTTAGGTATTAATGCAGGAAGCGGCTTCTTTATCGCACTCTTTATTGTCATCGGACAAGTGAGTGCAGATAGCTTTATCTATGTTTTGCCAATACTGAGTATGACTGGCGGTATTTTAACTGCATTAATTATTTTCTACTTCAGTTATTCTAAAGAACGCGGTATGACTCCAGCTAGTATGGTCTTAGTCGGTGTCGGTTTATCTGCCGCACTTTCTGGCGGTTCGCTGACATTGATGTCTAAATTTGATAAAGACCAAGCAGAGTTTATGGCAACATGGCTTGCGGGTAATATATGGGGTGATGAATGGCCGTTTGTCATCGCATTATTACCATGGTTGATTGTCATCATACCGTTCCTGTTTATGAAAGCAAATACATTAAATATCTTGAATACCAATGACCTATTAGCACAAGGCTTAGGTGTAAATGTCAGACGAGATCGTATGATTATTTTACTGGCTGCTGTTGCTTTATCATCAGCAGCTGTAGCGGTAAGCGGTGCTATCAGCTTTATTGGTTTAATGGGACCGCATATTGCGAAAACGATTGTGGGACCAAGACATCAACTCTTTATGCCTCTAGCAATTGTTATTGGCTCGTTCTTACTAGTATTCTCGGATACAGTTGGTCAAGTGATTTTACAACCATCAGGTATTCCAGCTGGTATTGTCGTTGCGTTAATCGGTGCACCTTATTTCTTGTATTTAATGTATCGTACACGTTCATTGTAATTTAACGTAATGAAATATTGTTATACGTTATAGTAATTGATGTGAAATCCAAAAAAATATGGTAAACTAATACTAATTGTAGATAAAATCTGTTCAACAATAGGAGGACATTGGCATGAAAGATTTAATCAAGCGACATGTCTTAAACGGCGAATTTGAATCTGTGAAACGATTAATGTCCGAATCAGATTTTATGGAATTTGAAGAACATTACATTTCAAGTGCGCATGAAGCAGAAAATGTTATGTTTTATACGTGTATCTTAGATATGATCAAAGATGGAGAAACAGCGGAAATGCATGATTTAGCATTCTTGCTTCTTGTTTATCCATTAAGTGACTTAGAAGGTGCATTGGATTCTGCTTACTATCATGCAGAAGCTTCCATAAAACTCACTGAGGGCAAAGAAGTGAAGAGTTTACTACAAATGTTGTTGCTCCATGCAATTCCTGAACCTGTTATTTCTGATAAAAAAGCTTTCGATATTTCTAAACAGATCTTGAAATTAGATCCTAATAATAACGTAGCCCGTAATATCCTTAAACAGACAGCGAAACGAATGGATAACGTGGTGGTCAGCATTGATGAACTGAACCAAAATCGTGATGCAAAATAATGAATTTAAAATGAATTAAAGGGTATCTCACATGAGGTATCCTTTTTGTTTTGCACAAAAGTGATATTTATCCATAAGTTTTACTAATGGGTATGTTTACAAAGTTTAATGAGTAATTCTATCAAATTGAGGGTAATTTATTGTTGTGTTTGGGTAATTACACTTAACGGCTATTGCGCAATTGAGTGTTTTATTGTTACTATATACTTTTCATGGAATAAGTAATGGCCTTTTTCAGAAAAAGACAGAAACATAAGCTATGGATAGTAAGTATTAACGTTGGCAAGCATTGTTTTTAATTACACGAGGAGGTATTCAACGTTATTATGACGTTTAATAAAGAAACAGTAAAAATTGGCTTTGCCTATGTCGGTGTAGTCGTCGGCGCAGGTTTTTCAACAGGCCAAGAAGTTATGCAATTCTTCACTGAATATGGTCTATGGGCTTATATCGGTGTTTTAATTTCAGGTATTATCTTAGGATTCATCGGAAGACAGGTCGCAAAGATAGGGACAGCTTTCGATGCTGAAAACCACGAATCAACTTTGGCATATTTATTTGGAAAATACGTTGGACGGATCGTCGACTATATACTGGTCTTCTTCTTATTCGGAATTTCTGTCACAATGATTGCAGGGGCAGGTTCTGCATTCCATGAAAGTTATGGCATCCCTACATGGTTAGGTTCACTGATTATGGTAATTGCTATTTATATTACATTACTTATGGACTTCAATAAGATTGTCCGCGCACTTGGTGTGGTAACACCTTTCTTAATCATCTTAGTGATTGTGATTGCAGGTGTTTACCTATTTAAAGGTCAAGTGCCATTTAATCAAATTAATGCAGAAATGCCTAAGACAAGTCCGCTTTGGGGCATTATCATGGGAACAGTTTACGGCGGTTTAGCGTTTGCGGTAGGATTTAGTACAATCGTCGCTATCGGCGGTGACGCAAGTCGTAGAAGAGTATCAGGTGCCGGTGCAATGTTCGGCGGTATCATTTATACGATTCTGTTAGCATTGATTACATTTGCATTGCAAACTGAATTCCCAGCAATCAAAGAAGCGGCTATTCCAACATTGACATTAGCGAATGGTATTCACCCAATCGTAACAATTGTATTGTCAATTGTGATGTTAGCCGTAATGTACAACACAATTTTGGGTCTGCTTTATTCATTCGCAGCAAGATTCACAACACCTTATAGCAAAAAATATCACATTTTAATCGTGATTATGATGCTTGTCGCTTACGGATTAAGTTTCGTAGGTTTCTCAAGTCTGATCAACTTCTTATACCCAACAATGGGTGTTATCGGACTTGCTATTGTTATTGGCGTGTTAGTGAAATATTTCAAACGTAAAAAAGAGAATGAACAACATATCGCATAAATTGCCCAATGTGTGACATTTACTAGATATAGCAGAAAACTTATGAATAATGAAGGTCAACTTACTGCTTGTAAGCAGTAATGATGAAAACAATAGGTATAGCGCAGCTGATTTTGCTGCGCTATTTTTCTTGATTTCACCCTTTGAGATGACTTTAAATATAAAGTACAATAAATACAAACTGGAAATTATCTTGCCGATAGAATAAAGAGAGGACTTGGTAATCAAATGAACAGTCGAAGAAAAAAATGGCTGGCAATCGGTGCGATTATCTTCGTGTTATTAGGCATCGCTGTCGGTGTTGGTATAAAACTTTATATGGACTATCAGCATAAACAAAATATGAAACCTAAAGTCGCGATTAACAATAATAATGTAAAGGTCTTTAATAATATTACATATAGTAAAGCATTCCCGAAGAGTCAGCTTGATATCATCACACCAGCAGAATTAGATAAAGATGTGAAATTACCAGTGATTTTTTGGATGCATGGCGGCGGCTTTATTGCGGGTGATAAACAATATAAAAATCCATTGTTGGCAAAAATCGCAGAACAAGGCTATATTGTAGTGAATATTAACTATGCTTTAGCACCACAGTACAAATATCCGACCCCTTTAATTCAAATGGATCAAGCTGTAAAATTCATTAAAAAGAATCCGCATGAATTGCCGATTGATTTTACGCAAGTGGTGTTCGGCGGGGACTCAGCAGGTGCACAGTTATCCAGTCAATTTACTGCGATTCAAACAGATGAACAGTTAAGAAAAGATATGCACTTTAAACAACGTTTCAAACCGAAAAATATTCGTGCAGCTATCTTTTTCGGTGGTTTCTATAACATGAATACAGTCAGAGAAACAGAGTTCCCACGTATTCAACTCTTTATGAGAAGTTATACTGGTACAGAAGAGTGGGAAAGTGAATTCAGAGATTTATCTGAAATGTCGACAGTGGAACATGTCACAAAAGATTATCCACCGACTTTCTTATCTGTTGGGGATGCAGATCCATTCTTCAGTCAAAATCGAGAATTTGCACGGGTCTTAGAAGAAGACGGTACATCAGTCGATACATTCTTTTTTGATGGGTCACACCATTTAAGACATCAGTATCAATTCCATTTAAACTTACCAGAATCAAAAGAAAATCTAGTCTCTGTACAACGTTTCTTAAGTAGAAATACAAGCTCAACAACGATTAAAAATCCAGATGAGCAATTTGAACCGATTCAATTAAATCCTTATAAGGATTAGTATGTTAACAACAGATCATATTTTAAAAGAAGTATCACAAAGTAATTGGCTTTGTAGATACTTCTTTTTGTTATAAGATAATAAGTGGGTTATATGTAAAATAGAAAATGAAAGTAATAAAAAACCTGATATGTTTGTGACATATCAGGAGAAATATTAGTGCAATAGTTTAGCCATAACGTATTCACTATAGTATTTATTATCTATTTTGAGTTTATCGCGCATTTCGCCTTCAATTTGATAGCCTGCTGATTTGAATAAATCTACAGCATGCTCATTTTGAGGGACAACTAATGCTTCTAAACGACGAATATCGTGATTGTATGCCCATGCATCCACTGCATTTAATAATGATTGTCCAACACCTTTGCTGCGGTATTGTGCGCGAATGCCAAGACGCACGCGTGTTTCGTGGCGTGTACGTTCATATTCGCGAGATGTGACAATCGCAAAACCAATCAACTTACCGTCGATTTCTGCAAGATAAATAGTATTCGATGGAGAAGTGATAAAATGTTCAAGCTGCTGTAATGCGCTTGAAAGAGATGGCACATATTCGCCAGGGCTATACAGCATATAGCTAGATTCATCATAGATATCTTTTAATAAAGCAATATATGCATCTGCATCATTGATACTTATTTCTCTAATCGTATGTTCCATAGACACCCTCCATAATATAAGGTAGTATTACACTGAGTATAGCGTAAATAACGATTGTCTGCATCGTTTTTAGTTTCATTTTACTTTAAAATGATAGAACGCAATGATTGTTAGAGAATCGCACAAAGATAAGTGTAAAATAAAAGTTGTGAAATGTAAATGAAACAGTTTTGAAATAATTTCGAAATAAAAATAATAGGTGATAACATGAAAATTTTATTGGTAGAAGATGACAAGTCCTTATTTGAACAATTAAAAAAAGAACTAGAACATTGGGATTTGCAAGTGTCTGGTATTGATGATTTTAATCAAGTTATGGAAGCATTTGAACAGGAACAACCAGAAATTATTATCATGGATGTAGAGTTGCCGAAATATGACGGGTTTTATTGGTGTCGTGAAATACGTAATCAATCGAATGTACCTATCTTATTTTTATCAGCGAGAGATAATCCAATGGATCAAGTTATGAGTATGGAACTAGGGGCAGATGATTTTATGCAGAAGCCTTTCTATACTAATGTCTTAATCGCGAAGCTTAAAGCCATATATCGCCGTGTATATCAATTCAATCTAGAGGAGCAACGTATGTTGTCATGGGGCGATGTTCAAGTGGACCTTGGTAAAGGCGTATTAGAGAGAGGAAATGAAACCGCACATCTTTCTAAAACTGAAATGCTTATTCTAGAGATTTTATTAAAACATCGTAATCAAATTGTCAGTCGTGATGAGATCATTACGGCGTTATGGGATGATGAAGCGTTTGTGAGTGATAATACGTTGACGGTTAATATCAATCGACTACGTAAAAAGTTAGCAGACTTTGGATTAACTAATGCGATTGAAACACGGGTCGGCAAAGGATATTTAGCACATGACAATATTTAAACGTATCTCAAATTACTTAGTCTCTCGTTTGAATTGGTTGGCGTTGATTGTTGGCTTTCAAATCTTTTTAGTGATTTTAGCTGTACTAGATCAAAATTTATCTGTTGAATCTATGCTTTATGTCATTTTATGTAATGTTATCTTCACATTGGTGTTCCTCATTTTTTCTTACAACTATGAAACTTCGTTCAACAAAAAATTGTCTGAAATGAAAGAGGTTGAGGAGTTGAAGCATAAAGAAGCGGCCAATACTCCGATGGAAGACGAAGTCTTACAATATTTATATCTGATGATTCAAAGACAAAAACAAATTGTATCTAGGCAATCTGTGCAATTAAAAGAAAATGAACAAAGCCTAACGGAATTTGTGCATGAAATTAAAACACCTTTAACCGCATTGAAATTAATCATTGATCAAGAAGAAGATATGACTCGTCGACAAGCTTTATTGTTTGAATGGTCACGCATGAATGAAATGTTAGACCAACAATTGTATTTATCACGATTAAGCCAAAAGCACCAAGATTTATATTTTGAAGGCGTTTCATTAAAACGTATGGTGATTGAAGAAATTCAGTTAACACGTAATATTTGTAGACAGCGCGGTATTGGGTTCGATATAGACTTTAATGAAGAAGATAAGGTCTTTACAGATATGAAATGGTGCAAGATGATGATTCGCCAAGTCCTTTCAAATGCGGTGAAATACAGTCAAGCGGGTACAGAGATACAAATCATCACTAAAGAAGTCGAAGGACATATTGTGCTTGAAATCAAAGATACAGGACGCGGAATTGCTTCTCAAGATATGCCGCGTATATTTGAACGTGGTTTTACGTCAACACAATACCGCCACGAGACAACTTCTTCAGGTTTAGGTTTATATTTAGTGGATCAAACAGCCATTACATATACAAGTATCGGTTGATTCTATTGCAGAAGAAGGGACAACAGTCTCTTTTATCTTCCCTAAACAGAACGAAATGTTAGAACGTATGTCTGAAGTGACAAAATCGTCACTTTAAACATGCGTTTTGTAATATCAAATCAACGACCATAAAATCACTTATGCGTACACTATAAATACAAGAGTTAAGAAAAAAGGAGCGCAAAAAATGGAAATTCTAACAGTATCCAATTTAACAAAAGTATTTGGAAATAAGCATGTGGCGCATGAAGTGCTGAAAGGCATCTCGTTTAAAGTTGAAAAAGGTGAATTCATTTCAATTATGGGACCGTCTGGTTCTGGTAAAACGACATTATTGAATATGTTAAGCTCCATTGATTATATAACACAAGGTTCAGTGGAACTTAACGGACATCAATTGCAGAAATTAAGTAACAAAGCACTGTCAGAAGTGCGTAAAAAAGAAATCGGCTTTATTTTCCAAGATTATAATTTATTAGACACGTTGACAGTTAAGGAAAATATTATGTTGCCGTTATCTATTCAAAAGTTATCCAAAAAAGAAGTGGATGCACGATTTGATGAAGTGACAGAAACATTAGGTATCAGAGATTTAGCAAATAAATATCCATCTGAAGTTTCAGGTGGTCAGAAACAAAGAGTTTCTGCAGCCCGTGCATTTATCACACGTCCAGCAATTATTTTCGCAGATGAACCGACAGGGGCGTTAGATTCTAAAAGTGCACAAGATTTATTAAGACGTTTGAAAAATATGAATGAACGCTTTGATACGACTATTTTAATGGTGACACATGATCCGGCAGCAGCCAGTTATTCAAACCGTGTCATCATGTTGAAAGATGGTCAAATACATTCTGAGCTATACCAAGGTGAACGTTCTAAACAAGCGTTCTATAAGGAAATCATTCAAGCACAAAGCGTCTTGGGCGGTGTGTCTTATGACGTTTAGACATATTGTATTAAAGAACTTAAGACAAAACATCAGACATTATGGTTTATATCTTTTTTCTCTCATAATGAGTATTTCCTTGTACTTTAGCTTTGTGACATTAAAATATACAGAAACAATCAATAATAGTGAATCTTCGAAATTAATTCAAAAAGGCGCGAGTTTAGGTAGTGTTGTACTGTTCATTATCATTATAATCTTTTTAATGTATGTGAATCAGCTCTTCATTAAACAAAGAGATAAAGAACTTGGACTCTATCAATTAATCGGATTAACGAAAGCAAATGTAGTTCGTATGTCGATGTTAGAGCAATTTGCGATATTTGTTGTCACAGGTCTTGTCGGCATAGTTGTCGGCTTAGTAGGGTCTAGAATTTTATTATTGATTGTGACGAAATTAATGCAAATGAATGAAACGGTACATCTGCATTTCAGCTTAAAAGCAGTAGGCGCAACGGCATTGATGTTAGTAATTGCGTACATCTTAGTTATTGTTCAAAACGCAATCTTTATCAAACGACGTTCCATTTTAGGATTAATGCAAACTCGTCGTACGGCTGATGTGAAATCAAATAAAATTACAGTACTTGAAGCAATCAGTGGTATTGTAGGGCTTGCGATGATTATTTCAGGATATGTTATGGCGGTTGATACAAAGCTTTTAGCGAATATGGCTATTCCGTTTTTAATTTTACTCCTGACAATTGTCGGTGCTTATTTATTCTTTAGAAGTACGGTATCTTTATTATTCAAGACATTGAAGAAAAGAAAAAAAGGCCAAGTTTCAATTAATGATGTCATTTTCACGTCATCTATTATGCATCGTATGAAAAAGAATGCCTTATCTTTAACTATTATTGCGGTTATTTCTGCGATTACAGTAACTGTACTTTGTTTTAGTGCTATACAAATGAAGATGGAAAAAGTGCAACTCAATATGTTTTCGCCATATGATGTGACATTACAATCGAAACATGATGTGGATTTATATGAAAAAGCATTAAAAAAACATCATATCGATTATGACTTAAATTATAAAGAGTTGTTGATGGTACAGTCTCAGAAGAATAATTTATTTAAGAAAAATGTCGGCTACGAGATAGGTATTCGCGTCACAAGTGAAAAATATGTCGACAATGCAGGACTCTCTGATCATACCGCAAAACTTTCACATCCTTTTGGAACAGGTATGCTCTTAAAACCGATTACTAACGATTCATATGTAGCATTTCAAGATAAACAAGGACAACAACTCTTCCGTGTGAAAGTACAAGACACTGAACTTGATACACGTTTCAGCTTGCTTACGTTACGTGGCGGTGTGTTGGTAATCGTCAATGATGAAGACTATCGTTTATTGAAAGAGAAAGGGCAAATAGATAAAGATGACCTTTCTCCGCAATATGGCTTTACTATTACAGATAAATCTCAAATGAAAGAAGCTTCGAAAGCATTGGATGAAGTTGATCCAGGTTATGAGACAAAAGAAGAAATAGCTAAGGATAATAGAGAAAATAATGGTATGTTCTTATTCATATCATCATTCTTAGGTATTGCCTTCTTAATTGCGGCAGGTTGTATTATCTACATTAAACAAATGGATGAAACAACAGATGAAATTGGTAACTTTAAAATATTGAGAAAGCTTGGTTATACACAAAATGACATGCGTCACGGTTTAAAACTTAAAATCATGTTCAACTTTGGTTTGCCATTGATTGTAGGTTTGGCACATGCATACTTTGCATCATGGGCATTCTTGAATTTGATGGGGTCTGATGATCATTCTCCAGTCTTTATCGTAATGGGAGTTTATACATTGATTTATGCATCATTTGCGATTATTGCTTATATACACACAAAACGTACTATAAAACAGTCAATATAGTATAGAATAGTAAACTTACTTCGAAAACTTGAAATAATGAGTTTTCGGAGTATTTTTTTGGATTGGAATGTGTAAGAATGGTGAAGTTAGGTAAAATTTTTAGAGAGGAAGTATTTACTTTTCGCTTAGGATTGTGGAAATTTTGAAAACTTAGCGAAGTAATCGGACATTACAATTATGTTCAATTGTTAAGATTTTGTAAATAGAATTGTAGTGTTGTAAATTTTGTGCTATTTTCTTTTTAGGAAGGTAAAATTTATTTGAAGCTAGTGTGAAGATGGTATACATATTAGTTTCAAAAGTATCACACGATTACTTTTTACAATTATATACTTTTGAGTTCAAATTTATGAAATGTGATTGGGAAGCAATCGCTGAAAATGGAGGATTTTCAATGTTTAACAAGAAAAAGGATAAGTTCATGGTTAAATTGGAGGAAATGGTATTCAATTTAGATCGCGCAGCAATTGAGTTCGGGAAAATGGACTTTAACACACACCTAGATTTAAAAGCTTATTCTGATAATATCAAAACGTATGAGTCACACGGTGACGAATTAATGCACCAAGTAATCTCAGACTTGAACCAAACGTTCATTACCCCAATCGAGCGTGAGGATATTTTATCTTTATGTAACGCTATTGATGATGTTTTAGACGCAATGGAAGAAACATCAGCAATGTTCGAAATGTATTCAATCGAGTATTCAGATGAATACATGGCTGAATTTGTAGATAATATTCAAAAAGCAGTAGCTGAAATGAAATTAGCTATCGGCTTATTAGTAGAAAAGAAACTTTCTCACATGCGTATTCATTCAATTAATATTAAAGAGTTTGAAACAAATTGTGACGGTATTTTAAGACAATCAATTAAACATATCTTCAATAGTGAAACAGATCCAATCACATTGATTAAAATTAAAGACATATATGAAAGCTTAGAAAACATTGCAGATAAATGCCAAGCAGTCGCAAATAATTTCGAAACAATTATCATGAAAAATAGCTAAGGAGTAATATAAAATGGATTATATTATAATTATCACTGTAGCTATCGTTATTTTTTCATTGGTGTTCGACTTTATTAATGGTTTCCACGATACAGCGAATGCGGTAGCTACTGCAGTGTCGACAAGAGCACTGACACCAAAACGCGCAATCTTTTTAGCAGCGATTATGAACTTTATCGGTGCATTAACATTTACAGGTGTAGCAGGGACAATTACGAAAGACATTGTGGATCCATTTAAATTGCAAAATGGATTAGTCGTGGTATTAGCGGCTATTTTCGCAGCGATATTCTGGAACTTGTTAACATGGTACTTCGGTATTCCAAGTTCTTCATCACATGCCTTAATCGGTTCAATTGCAGGTGCAGCGGTTGCATCTCAAGGTTCATTTTCAGTGTTGCATTTCCAAGGCTTCACTAAAATTATTATTGTGTTGATTGTATCGCCATTGATTGCCTTTTGTGTAGGTTTCATTATGTATAGTATTGTTAAAGTCGTATTTAAAAATGCGAATTTAACAAAAGCTAACCGCAACTTTAGAATATTCCAGATTTTCACAGCATCATTACAATCATTCTCACATGGTACAAACGATGCGCAAAAATCAATGGGTATCATTACACTAGCTTTAATTGTTGCGAACTTACAAGATGGTAACAATGTTGAACCGCAATTATGGGTTAAAGTAGCCTGTGCTGCCGCTATGGGTCTAGGTACAGCAGTAGGTGGTTGGAAAATCATCAAAACTGTCGGCGGTAACATTATGAAGATTCGCCCAGCTAACGGGGCTGCTGCAGATTTATCTTCAGCATTAACAATTTTCGTCGCATCTTCATTACATTTCCCATTATCAACAACACACGTTGTATCTTCATCTATCCTTGGTGTAGGGGCATCTAACCGCATCAAAGGTGTTAAATGGAATACAGCGCAACGTATGATTGTGACTTGGGTAATTACATTACCAATTTCAGCATTCGTCGCAGCAATGATTTACTGGATTATGAATATTTTCTTATAATCAATCTCAATCATTGAGACATAAACATAGAGAACATTAAATAGAAAGCGGATCATTTTCTGATTTTGAAAATGATCCGCTTTTTTGCGATAAATCGGGCTTAGAACTATATAAAAGCTATTGAGGCGCTCAGTTTGATTAGCATGTTACATCATCTATTGGTTTCCAAATTTAAGTCAAAATAAAAAGACGATGCGTCATCGTCTTTTTAGATTATTAATGAATGTAGTTATAGCTAGAAGCCATTGAAGCAGGAATTGTACGGTAGTCGACAATGCCTGGAGGTGTATTGTAGTTCATTTCAGAAATTAAAATACTGCCATCACCATTCACTTGTTCTACATATGCAACATGACCGATTGGTCCTTCATAGTTTTGCATAATTGAACCAGCTGCAGGTGTGTTGTTTACGGTGTAACCGTCAGCTTGTGCATTGTTTGCCCAATGATCTGCGTTCCACCAGTATGTACTGATTGGTTGGCCTGTTTCAGCACGACGATTGAATACATGCCAAGTACATTGTCCCCAGTCATATAAGTTAGCATGATTAAATGTCGGTGATTGGTTCGTTGCAGGTGTAGCTGTAGGTGTACCGCCTGAACCACCAGCTGCGCCAGAAATTTTTAATTGTTGGCCAGGGTGAATTAAATAACCATTTAAGCCGTTAGCTGACATGATTGCCTCAGCAGATGTACCGTATTGATTAGCAATGATATTTAATGATTCGCCAGCTTGCACTGTATGAGTGCCACCAGAAATGTTAACAGTCGCCCCTGTATTTGAACTTTGACTGCTGCCATTTACTGTAATGACTTGGCCAGGGAATACCATATTATTCGATAAATTGTTATCTTGTTTAATGCTTTCGATAGAAGTGCCGTATTCTTGTGCAATAGACCAAAGTGATTCACCGGCTTGTACTGTATGCTGTGTCGATGCATCAGCATCTTGTTGAGTAAGCGCTAAGGCTGCACCTGTTGCAACTGAAAATGTAACTGCTAACTTTTTCAAATGAGATTCCTCCTCTAATAAGTTTGGTTCAGTAATTATACATTCGTTTTATATTTACTATGTAATACGAATATCAATCATTATTTCTATACTTCCACATCTTATCAAAAATATGCGGTGATTTGTCGGTTGTTACGTGCTTGTAATAATTTTTAATAAAACCTGAATTGTCTAAAATTCAGAAAACACTAGACAATATAGGGTTTATTGAAGAAAAATTTGGATTTTGACAATACTGATGTAATGTTTGTAATGAAAAATGACAATACATTAAAGCGCTTTGAAGATTTATAGTTGCTAAATCAGAAAGTGGAAATCAGAATACACTCTATGAAATAATAATTAACAAATAGTTTCAATGAAGGAGTTGAACAACTTGGTAAACGCAACACATACTACCTCTAAATCGAGTGCTTATGCGAAGGTTTGGCTTTACTTTATGTACTTTTGGATTATTTTTGGTATTGGTACATATTTTGGCCAATATCTGCCTGATGTTTGGAGAAGACCACTCTCTATCGGTTTGACGGTATTAATTTTGATTTCGTTATTTGTGAATCGATCACGTAAATTCGGCTTTTTAATTTCTAATATATATGCTGTAGCAATTGGGTTATTAGCTTATGCTGCATTTACGACATACATGCAGAATTTAGGTCCAGAGTTATTTTATAAAAACGTAGCACTTGCAGTAGGTGCCTTTATTGCGTTTGGTGTCATTGGATACTTTTTCGTGCAGAATGCATCAAGTATCGGCAAATATCTATTTGTAGTATTAATCGCGTTAATTGTGGCCACTTTAATTGGTTTCTTTGTGCAAAACCCGATTTTTTATACTGTTATCAATGTTGTAGCAGTTGGTTTATTCTTGCTGTATACATTGTATGACTTTAACAGATTGAAACGAGGACAATTTGCACCAAGTGAAATGGGCTTTAATTTATTTGTGAACTTATTGAATATTATTATTAATATCTTAAGTTTAGCTAATCGTTTTAGAGATTAATATCATCAAGAATAGGACTGGAACAAAGAAAAACAATGTTCCAGTCCTTCATTATATTATATAATCTAGTTATCATTGATAAGAATAGTACGATATAATCATACGTTACGTAATTTGAAACAACATAAAAATACTATTAAATTTTAAAATTTGTGTCTAATTGCGTTGTATGCTAAATTTGTAGAGTATAGTCCTAGAGAAATTACAGGAAGGAATAAAATAAAGAGAGATGTATCATTACGACTTAAAACAGCTTATTTTATTAAAGGTTATATAAATGAGAAGTAGTATTATCGATTTATACGCAGCTGAAAATTTGCCAGCCAATCGTTGTTATGATGGAGTGTTATTACTTTGGCCAGTAAACGATACAGCAGAAATCCAAAGGTCCGCTCAAGTTGAAACAGTAAATAACACGGTTTGTCTCATCAACCATAATGAAGTTTTTCAAGTTTCGAAAAACAAAAAGATGATGATGGTTTATGTTGCGAGTGATTGGTTCCTTGAGAAGGATTTCGCTTTTTTTAATTATTGCTTTAATATTCAAATGGTTCAGTCGAACAGTAAAATTGAAAAAGCAATGTTGATCTTATTGGAAAAGTATCTTGAAGAAACCTTAACAGAAGAACTGATTAAAAAATGTATTAGTGAGATATGCGACATTTTAATTGAAGAGGCGAGTGTTGAAATCAAACATACGTCACACCAGTTAATTGCCTCGCTAGATTATAGAGAAAAGAAAATCGTAGATTATATCAACGAACATATTGGAGAGAAACTAACTTTAGAGACAGTAGCTAAAGAAGTTTATATTTCTCCGACAACACTCTCTTCTTCCTTTTATAAAATATTTAATATGGGTTTCAGGAATTACATTGAAACATTACGAATTGGACTTTCTATAGAAATGTTAGTAACGACTGACCGAAAAATTTTGGATATCTCTGAAGAAGTAGGTTTCAGTAATTTCAGTGGTTATTATCGGAAATTTAAACGTCATTTAGATACCACGCCTAATGACTACAGACATAAATCTAAGCTGAGTAAAGACCTTTGTTATTTAGTAAAGGATCAAGATTCTGAAGTCAGTGAACAAAGTAAAAAAGTATATTTAAAGAAAATCAAAGACATACTGAAGAACTGGACAGAAGATAAAGAGAACATTATTTATGTAGATAATAATAATCCCATCTATTCTCCTACACGTCCGTTTGTGATGACGATTCAAATTCGCACGCTTGAAGAATTGAAGGAAGTGATGGTTTATCACAGGCATCAAGAAATCTTTGATTTCGATGATGAAGTGATGTTCTTAATCCATCCAAGTATACCAACGATTCATCAACATTTTAGCACGAGTGAACTAGTTGCTATGCTTGATACTATCTATCAAAGCAATGCGAGGGTAGCTTTTGAACTTGAATCAAAAGAAGATATTGATTATGTGAAACATGAATTATTACAGTCACGTGCATTTACAGATCATCAAGCCTATGCATATCTTAAAAAGGATACATCTAAGATTTCGATAACATTTAGTTTGCAGAATCAATCGTTGAAAGACATCTATATACAAAAAATGAGAATTAAAGAAATTGGGTTTAATGTTAATTTCAACCTAGATGTCACTAAATTGTTTAATGATCCTGAAAAATTTAAAGCATTAGAACTCCCAATTAAACGAGTGAATTTTGATTATTTCTTTATTGATAATGAAAAGTTAAAACATCCTTATTTGGAAAAATCTTATAAAAAAATGCCGATGAAACAACTAGCCAATTTGAATACGCTGCAGTCAGTTATGAAACAGGTTCATTTAGAAGAACGTAAATATATACTGCTTAATGTTCCGAATAGAAAATTATTGAATGAAGATATGAGTCTCTTAGATAGCACACCATTAATGATGTATATGTTTATGCGCTTTTATAGTATTTTATCTGGAATCGGCGTGGATTTATATCAACGTACTGATACGAATATCGCATTTCTTTTTGATACAAATGGTTTCAAAACCACATTGTACTTTTTATATAGACAGCTGTCTGGATTTGAGACGTTTTATTTCTATGAAGATGATGCTTGTCTCATGACACGTGGGGATGAACATTACAGTATTATTGTCTATGACTGGCGTATTATTGAAAATGAAATACATGAAGGTAACCAAAGTTGTCATCGTTTCTATATCGGTTTTAAAGATAAAAGTTTAAGAGACAATTATTTGGTAACACGTGAAGTAACAGATTATAAACACGGTAATATCAAGGAGATTATTTCACCCAATATCATGCCTACATTTAAATGGCCAAAAGATTTAAAACGTAAGATAAAAAACGCCAATAATCCAAAGTTTGATGTATTTGAACACAACTTTAACAATGGCACATTGAGTGTTGATGTTGAATATAATTCATTGCAATTGATTTCTTTATATAAAACAACGAAATAGATTGAAGTTTATAAAAGGTAATTGTATTTTATACAATTCAATTTGTCGTACTTAGGAAAATTGCAAAGACAATGTGGGGAAACACTAAAGACTTTTAGAGTTTTAATATTCATACTTAATGTATTATATCGATATAAAATCTGGAGGCGTATACTTTGAAAAAAAGTAACTTAGAGAAATTGCTCAATGAATACAAAAAATTTATGGATTTGACACGTTTCATTGAAGAAACATATAAAATCAACATGAATGACTTTGTAATACTTAATTGTGTTCATGAGAATTGCACCGAAGAAAAGATGTTAATGCAGCCCTTTTTAAAGATTGCAACAGATTCATTTGAAATTAGCCGAACTAAAGTTTTGGCATCCATTCGTAAACTAGTCAATCAAGACCGTGTCAGCAAAGTCCGTTCTGAGTCTGACGAACGTAAGGTTTATATTTATATGGATGATAAAAACATAGAAAAACTTGATCAAATGCTTAAAGACATTGATAAGTTCTTAGGTTGATAATACATCTGAACACCCCATACTAGAGAGATATAATATTGTGGATGAACAGCCCAGTTTTGGGCTGTTTCAGACTGTCGACAAAGTCCTACGGACTTGTCGGCATTTTTTATTTTTTAACATTTTACATAATAACCTTTTCCCCATTTCTTGTATAATGATAGTAATAAGATAATGAGGTGATAGTATGCTA